>JBLHJR010000001.1:0-109620 GCA_047619205.1 Candidatus Endobugula sp.
TGATGAACACCGATTCCGGAAAATGAACAAAAGTGTTCACCTTCCGCCGGAATAGGTGTTCATCATGAATCGTAATAGGTGTTCATCTTCAATCGGAATCGGTGTTCAGCATGGCCCGGAATACGCATGACCATCTCAAAAACCAATAACGCCGGCCCGAATAATCATTTCAATCATTAGGCTACAAGTGTTTCGTCGAGTGGGTGTCCCTGGTTAGTCCACATTACTAACTATTATTTATACAATGTCTGAGCTTCCCCCAATAAAACGGACGGTTTAATTGCCTGCATATTTCTCTTCGTATTCTACAGGTGTCATGTAATTTAAAAAAGCATGTCGCCTTTTACGATTATAAAAAACTTCAATGTATTCAAAAATACTTTGTTTAGCCTCCGTTCTTGTTTGGTAATCTTCGTGATGTACATGTTCATTCTTTAATGAACCAAAAAAACTCTCGGCTACGGCATTGTCCCAACACTCACCTTTTCGACTCATACTGCAATACAAGTTATTAGCCATCAATTGATGCCGATAACGCTTTGATGCATAGGTACTGCCCTGATCGGAATGAACGATAACATTATTGACTTTACCTCGCCTCCATATCGCCATAGTTAGCGCATTCTGTACCAACTCTGTGTTGTTTTTTGTACTCATTGACCAGCCAATAACTTGCCTGGAAAATAAATCTAAAATAACCGCTAAATATAACCAACCTTCTCTTGTTGCTATAAACGTTGTATCCGAGACCCAAGCTTTATCACTCCCGCCGACTGTAAAGCACCTCTTCAGTAAGTCTGGCGCAGGCAGCGTTGTGTTTTTCGAATTTGTTGTGACAACAAACTTTCGTGCCATCTTCGATTTTATATCAGACGCTTTCATTAAGCGCGCCACACGATTAACACTACAGCTTTCACCGCTACCAATAAGATCTTCATGGATCTTCGGTGAACCATAGATTTTTCTTGATTGCTGGTGATGCTGTTTAATCTTTACCGTTAGCTTGCTGTTCTCGCGACTCCTGGTACTTTCAGGGCGGTCTAACCAGTCATAATAACCACTGGGTGATACATCAAAAGCGTTACACAACCTAATTAGCTTGTATTCTTTGCGGTGACGACGAATAAATTCGTATTTCAGTCCAGTTGCTTTGCAAAGAATACTGCGGCCTTTTTTAGGATTTCATTCTCCTCTTGAAGGCGCTTATTTTCGGCCCGTAGTGTTGATTCTACGGACTGGCTTTCTTTCTTCGGCCTGCCTTTTCTTGCAGAAGCCACTTCACCTTTCTTTTCCAATTGCTCTTTCCACTTATAAAGTTGATTTCGTCTAATGCCTAATTTCATAGCAATCTCACTCGCAGGGCGATCTGATTGATCCATCATGCGAAGCGCTTCCAGCTTAAACTCTTTTGTATAAGTATTATAGGGCTTACGTTCACTGCTCATTGGAACACTCCTTAAAGAGACTTTTGTCTCTGATTAAAAGTGTCCGTTAAACTGGGGGAGGTTCAGTCAGACCCTAAATATAGGCTTCGGATATCTCTCCTACCATCGAAAGCACAAATAATTGCTTTTACTAGCATTGTGATAATCGCTATATTCTCTTTAGCTAGCGATTTTATCTTTTTAAGGAATACTTTACCGTTACCTGCAATATTTTCAGATCGTCTAATCTGGGAACTAACCATAGCTAGCAGCTCATTAATACTTATACTCTTGTGGCTTTGGTATGCCTTTATTTCACCTCCAGTGCTAACCTCGAACTCTTCCAATAGGTTCTTTCAGGTCATTCAGAAAATTATAATTAATGGTGACAAGCAACAAATGGGAAACTTAGCTGATGAACTAGCACGCTCCTCTACGAGCTTGATTAAAGGTTCCTATGGAGTAGAAGAATTAAGACGCACTGAAGACAAAAACATTAATAAACATCGTCTTAACTGCTATTGGATTTTATCCTTACTTTCTAATGCTCGTTTCTGCCATACCCTAGCCCTTACTAAATCTCATACACTAATAACGCTACTTCAAGAAGTGGTTAGACAAAAACGCTTTGACGCCCCTATTTACAGCCTCGTAGAAAATGTTACCACTGAGCTTATCAATACACACGACTCATTACTTTATCAAGAGAACAAAGATTTCGCTCGGGATTATTTAGGGCAAGCAAAATACTTAACACGTATCCTTTTTAGTGAAATTGTTGAGCATTCAAGAGATGCATCACCACTACGTATCAGTTTATGGAAGAATTCACATTGGGAAAGTCAACACTTCGGGCTATATCTCTCATGTGCGCTTGAGTATGCAAAATACGCAACTGACAATAAGGCTATAAATTACAACCGTACTATTAGTGGTTTACTCAGTGACTTAGAGCATGCCGACTGGGATTTTCAAAGTGAACAGTACAGAAAAGACAAGCTGTATCAAAAAAACATGGATCAAACACTCTGGATAGTTATAAAGTTTATAGACGACCTCCTAAGCCTCATGGATGAAAAGTTCCCTTCTGGCACAGGCTTTGTTTCCCATAAATACGATGCGTTAAGAGTCTCTCATCACTCCATACATTACAATATTGCCGAATGTATCTACAAGCTGATGAGGGAAACTGGACTAGCAATTAATAAGGAAGACGACTTTCACCAATGGTGCCTTTGCCACAATACTGTATGGAGCTTATTTTCTCGCCTTAAAAAAGGTGGCCCTCACCGACGTTTAATAGCAAAAACCTTAAGAAGAATGATTTATAAAGAAATCCATGACGGAGTTATGTTCCCGAACTATGTAATAGCTCCGGTCGTAGGGTTTTGCTTGAATGTTTGCGGCTTCGAATTAGAGCGTGGACACAAAAAGACACTAGACCACAATACTATAATTCGATACTTTTTAGTTCCTTTTATTAAAAAGAATTTCAGGTCTCTTCACATGAGCCATACAAAAGTTACATCAACTATGCTACAAGGTACTATTTATTATGATAGCCATTCTAATCAACTCATTAGAGAGTCCGCAGAAAGTTTAAATGGCACTAAATCAACAGAAACTCTTGAGATTGATGGGCCTCCAAAAGGGCAATTTTACTGATTTTTAGAAAAAACTATAACTACTCATTAATAAAAAACTCCATTATGGCAAGAAAAAAAAGACAACGGTCAAGAAAAAAAGTTACAAAACAAACAAAGGAGGGGAAAATTTATCGTTTAATATTTTTGAATTTATAAAAACCAAGAAGTATAGGGGGCAAAGCCCTAAGCGAACAAAATAACGTGGCTGTATAGGGCCTTGACTCCTAATATTACTTATTATTTTCGCTGACATGAAAAACCTATACTTATAAAGAATTCAACTGATTGAAATTAATGTCATTAAGTACATCAGGCCATAATAAATTTCTATGCCCAAATATTTTTTCTATTTCTGAAGCTAACGTAATTGGCAAGGCTGCTGCTGCAACATCTGCGTAAGCAGCAACTAACTTATCTGCCAAACTTTTAAAGTCAGAAAGGTTAGCTACAACCATTTCATCACTTGGACTCGCCGAATCACTTGCAGAACATACAGGGCCTACAAACGCTGGCACCAACGAATCTAAATCATATTCCTCCCCAACCCATTGAACATGCTGAGCTAATTGCCCCACATATTTTTTTGAGTATTCAACAGCTTCATCTTTACTAGTTTTAGCCTCAATGGCAAACCCCTTACTTTCACATATCCATAGTACATCTGGACCAATATTATGATCATTGTCTGGCCTTGTAGATTCTAATCCTATAATTTGACCAAGATAACGCAAAGCCTCTTCAATTTGATTTATACTCCCTGTGCCATCTAATGCAGCTAAATTTTCTTGTAGTCTCTTAGGGCAAAGTACATTTGCACCTCCCCCAAATGTAAATTCATTTGATATATTAGCAACCTGATCAGTAATAGGTATGTCGGTAAAATCAATATTTGCACCAATATATTTAGGCATGGCTTTAGATGCACCATAAGCCCTCTTATACAATTGTTCACATGTATTATCACCAAGAAGCTCGCAACAATAACCAATCCACAACCCATACCAAGCTCCTAACCCACCACTGAAACCATATGCTTTATCAAGAGTTTCATTTAAGCATTTAACCGCTTTATTATAATCACGCTCCCAATAATGCTTTATAAATTTTGCTTCGATTTGCGCAAATTCCTTTAACCCTTCAAAATCAAAATCAGCTGCTTCTACTTCACACTCATCCATAAAGCTTTCATAGAAACTTCCCCAGCCTTCATCTCTAGATAAAAATGTATCTACAGCAGAGTTTAATTCATCAATACCGTTAGCTGTTTCAGTTACCTGAAACCCTAACAATACTTGTTTTTGAACAAACTCTGGTAAAGCAGCCAAATTTTTAGGCACCAGCAACCATTTCACATAACTTTTGTCAGTGACAACCACTACACCATAATCACTCATACCACGTGATATTCTTCCTAAACTCTGAACAACACGGCAAGCAATAATAGATCTAAGTGTATTTGTGAGCTGGAGTGCACTCCAGAAAAACTTATCAGCCAAACTCGTTCCTGACGGAAGACCATCTAAAACCAAATATCTGCATGCATCCCCAGGCAAATCTATTCCATCATACCGCCCAGACAAAATGAGCTTTTCTGGCTCCTTGGAATTTTTAAAATCTGATATTGCTGATACAACTTGCTCTCTACCAGGTGAAATACCAATATCTTCCCACTGTTTTGCTCTGTGTCTACTTGGCGTCAACAACAAAGTTTTATGATGTTTTATTAGACTCTTGGAAACAACAAGCTCCTCATCAAAACCAAATTTCTGTCCAGGAAAGAGCAACAACCTTTCGCACTCCCCTGCTGTCGTTCTTGGTTTAACAATATAATCTAACGATCTACCAAATGTTCTAATGAAAGCATCATCACCCAACATAGTGGCCGTAAGATATACACGCCGTATTCTATTATTAAAATATGGGAGCGTATTTATCGGAATAAAAGGAGGAACAATTTGTATATTTCCAGCAGAAAGAAAGTATGCACAGAGATCCAGATGATTTTTCAAATAATCCCAAGCAAATATATTACCCCCAGTATCCTTAATACCATACTCAAAAAGAATTCTTTGTATCTCTGCAATATTATTTTTTACTTCAGTTGGAGGCAAAATCACTACATCCTTATTAAAGCCTTCATAGAGCTCTTGGAAACTTCCTTTTTTACCTACTCGGTCATAGTAATGTCTAAACAAACCTGTAAATTCATCATAAAAACCTTTATTTTTATCACGATCAATTTCTATAGAAAAATTGCTTTTAATCATACTCTCCGCTGTATGAGCATCATCAAATATAATCGCATCAATATCATCGCGCCTAAAAACAGATTTCCCATTAAAAATAGCTTGATATGTCGTTAAGCAAACAGCCTCACCCTTGTGATAGAAATCATTACTATAGTTTCCGCCATGATAAGTGGTTACGTTAATTCCATAGCCTTCAGCCTTTTCTTTTGTTTGCTCAATAAGTTGTATCGAACCACAAGCATATAGAACTTTTCCTCTCGTTTCGTTGACCAACGACTGAGCTATCAATAGACCAATTAGAGTTTTACCTGCCCCCGTATTAAGAACAACTGCAACGTCATTTTCATCTCTATTAACATCCCAGTCACGGAGCGCATCACCCTGTCCTAACCAAAGGTCATTAATAGAGCCATCCGTAATTTTACCTTTGTTTTTTTGAAAGATTGCCACAGGGTCAGTTAAACGATCATCCTTTTTGGCAACTTTCACCTTTCCGAAATCAAACGCCATAGTTATTTCTCTATTAATGTGCCGCTAAAAGCCGAAACCAAAATCGATTGTTTTTTTTCTGATTTTATTAATTGAATATCAACTTCAGTTTCCAACCGTTCGATTGAAGCGAGCTTTTCTTCAACAAGCTCAATTATTTTCTTTTGCTCTTCTAAGATTTGAGGGTGGGCGCCCCTGTTGATTAGCCGTACGGACAAGCCATTTCTGTGATTGGCCTTGTAATGGCTATACATGTGATACGTCGCCTGGGTGTATGTGGAACTTTGATACATCAGTTTCCTTATAGATTTTTTCAATTTCGCTCATTTTGCCTAAGTGACGATCAAAATAATCCATAACATCAAGGTCGATTCTATTTGGTGCTTCTATTACGGTCTCATCAAATAAAAACGCGTCGGGCAAGGTAAAATCCGACAGAGAAAGCTCACCCCAACTACAATCCTTAAGATTTTGATGGTTAAATCTCGACGAATTAGATATAAATTTATTTTCTTGCATATCTAAACATTTTTCTGCTGCACCCAAAAGAACTGTAAATTCAGTCCATTCGCCTACATCTAGACATTCCATCACGGAAATACCATTTTCCTCAAAGAAGATGCTCAATATTTTTTTTGGATCGTTTTTTAGCAATTCGATCAGATTGTGTTTTTCTTTCGACTCATTAATAAATTGGTGAATCATTAAAACTAGCTTAAATACGATCACTTGCCTAGACATACCTCTTTGTAGATCTTTGCAAATAGCGTTTCCCACATATTTGTTTTGAAATGTATTCTTCAAAAATGCTGAAATGGCGGACAGATTCATACTCGTCATATTTAGTGTTCGGCAAACCAAGGATTGATAAAATACCAGGCACTCTTTAAGAGATAGATATTCAAAGTGCTTTCTGCAAAGAATTAAAAGAAGGCTATATTCTGATAGCTCTGGCGAGCTTAGGTATTCGCTTACCTCCCTTTCAAGAAGTAAAATATCATCTATATGGTTGTTGGCTTCAAAAAATCTAATTTTACAAAGAATTTCGCTAGCGTAAGCATTGGACTCCAAAACAGAAAGCATGCTTAATGGAGTTGACAGTACGCTTTCCTCATCTTTACTGAAAAATACCACGATAATAGGGCCATATACTTCGCTATATAATGCAGAGTGGTCTGTTCTGCAGTCAATTAGTTTTATATCTTTTCTGTGAATGCCGAGCAGCTTCGAATGAAGTGTAATCTCAGCCAAATTAAGCATGAATACTGGTGAGTATTTTTGAAGAGCCTCACTGTTACCTAACGACCTTACGACATTGTTCTTTCTCAGGAGAAACTCTAAGCCCCATGTAGTGCAAGTCACATCTAAATAATGTGTATATTCATGAAAAAACAAAGACAGTATGTCAGCCTGCCAGCTCTCAGATAATGTTTCCGGTGTAGCGCAAAGAATAGTTTCTATTCGATTTTTCTCTCTTGAATCATACCGTTCGATTTCTACGAGACTAGAATAAAAGTCGAAGCTTCCATCTCGCTTGAGAGTAGTTAAAAATCGCTTCACCTTAATCTCCGAGGCCATAACGCCGTTGTAAATTGCAGTTTTGGAAGAACCCGTTTGTGCGATTTTTCACAAAAAGAAGAGACGAAAAAGCTGTCAGATTGACAAACTTTGTTAAGTGATGGCATAACTTACAACGGTTATTAGGTTTTGTAGTACGACCACCCCAATCCCTATAAAAGCCAATACATTAAAACAGTAGGCAAGCTTCCTACGAAATGATTGATTTGTATCAGCTATACGATAAAAATACCAAAATGAAACTTGGACTTTACCTCCCGATGCCTCCTTAGGGTCAATATTCCAGCCGTCTCTTAATACGTCATCTTCTAAGTTTAGTGGTGTTACATACTCATCTAGATGACTTTCATTTTTCCCATGATCTGCAAACTCTCTCCAGCTGCTGTTTTCTTGAATTAATAGAGGGCATACTAGCTGATAAATAATATTAGCGACAACGAAACAAAATGCACTTGAATAAAATATCCAAAATGAAAAAGGAAGACCAATATCAACATGGAAAATTTCATCAAATATTTTCAATGACAAGCGATCTTCAACCTCATTAAATGTTTTAACTAAGATAGGGACGATAAAAAGCCAAACGTACATAGACTTTACCACCTTCAGCTCTTGCACCTTTTTTATTTTATTCCATTTTACATCTAACACTTTCATTTTACACCAAATTAGATTGTTCACTTAACGCCTACATCAGCTGTTGCCGAAAGTGGCGGTTTTTTGTGTGATAATGAGCGCTAGCGAAAAACACAAAAAAACGGTGCTTTTGGCAATCCGCTGGATGTACTTGTTAGAGCAAGTATACATCACAACTTTCAGCTACCTCCCTGATGGGATCTAAGTCTGCATTATTTGTATAATAAAAATGGTGCGTAAAATCCCACCACTCGAAATATAATACGCCTAATTTTGGTAACGCAATAACAAAACGTCCTTTGCTTCCAAAGTTATATGCTAAGGGTTTTAACGTTGCAATTTTTCCATCTTCACCTAAGAACTGCTTAAATACCAATGTCGTTTTCCCAATACCTTTCAGCTGAATAAGGTATGCATCTGTCTTTTCAGTAAGCAAACAACTAAACCTGTGGAGTTTACTATCTCTTTCCGCTTGCATAACGGACGAAACATCCGAAAGCTCAATTTCCACCTCATTACCACGAAGCCAATGATCAAACACTGAAACTGAAAGTTGGTTTAGCTCACTCTCTTCACCTGCTCTATAAAGAGCATATATATGAGAAAATTGTTCACGCAATATATTCTGTTTCGACTTTGATATATTTTCAAACCTTCTCACTTTCGGAAGTACCTTAAATTTGGTGCTCTAACAGCATGATATCGAGGAAAGCTTCCTCTATATCAATATTATGGGGAATCCTTTTATTAAATAATATCTACTTCTTAAACTACAAACAATTGATTAAGAAATGAAAGGTACATGTTTTTATCTGATATTACTATGCGCGAAATCGCTCACCCTCTAAACCTACAGATCGAAGCTTTATCGATATGCACTGATCTAGCTGATGAGGGAGATGTAGAGAGCTCAAGATTTGTTTGCGACTAGGTATCACGTTGGTCAATGTCGCACCTAAGGATTATAAACAACCGCCCCACTTGGACTTAATATGGACTTAAATCACACCCACAAAAAAGCCCGATACAAGATCAGGCTTTCAAGTCGTTGATTTAACAACGTTTTTTGGTGGAGCCTAGCGGGATCGAACCGCTGACCTCAACACTGCCAGTGTTGCGCTCTCCCAGCTGAGCTAAGGCCCCGAATTGGGTTTTCATGGTGAATATTGTCAAAGAGGCGGCATTCTACCCATAAGTGTATTAGCTGACAAGCTCTTTTCTAAGCTAACGCTTGATAGGCTTTTTCTAGCTTCTTCAGTTGTTTTTTGCCGATTTCACCACAAACACCGATTAGGGCATGGCGTAAGCGTGCTCTCGACATGTCTGGGCCTAGTAAGACCATGGCGTCCATTACGGAGAACGAGGACGTGGTGCCTGATATAGCGATGAATAATGGCGCTAGGAAGTCTTTTAGCTTGATTTCAAGGCTGTCGGCTAGGGCTTTTAGGGTGGCGAAGATGGCGTCTCTTTCCCACTCGCGTTGGGCTTCTAGTTTCCAGAGTGAGAATTGTAGAACCACTTTTAATTGATCCTCATCTAGCTTGAGGGCTTGGTATTGTGCGCTATCAACGGGTAGCTTACCGGAAAATAAGAATGCCGCTAGCGGGGCGAAATCACTTAAGGTTTCCATGCGTTCTTGGGTATGGGGCAATATAGACTGTAGTGTGTCGCGGTTAAATGCCCAGCTATGTAGGCGTTCCGCTAGCTGTTCTACACTTTGTTGGCGAATCCATAATCCGTTCAACCATGAAAGCTTCTCTACATCGAATATAGGCCCACCAAGAGATACTCGCTGTATATCAAAGGCGGCGACCATGTCGTCTAGGCTGAATTGTTCGCTCTCGTCGGGCATTGACCACCCCATACGGCCTAGGTAATTTAATAAGCCTTCAGGTAGATAGCCCATTTTTTGGTAGTACATAATACTAGTGGGGTTTTTACGTTTGCTGAGTTTGGATTTGTCGGTATTACGCAGTAAGGGTAAATGGCACAGCTGTGGCATTTCCCAACCAAAGTATTGATAGAGTAGTTTGTGCTTGGGTGCGGAGTTAATCCATTCTTCACCACGGATGACGTGGGTGATTTTCATTAGGTGATCGTCGACCACATTGGCTAAATGATAAGTGGGCATCCCATCGGATTTTAATAAGATTTGTGCGTCTACCTGCCCCCAATCTAATTCGATGGTGCCACGTAGCATGTCATCTACGGGACAAGGGCCTTCGCCTTCGGGGACGTTCATGCGAATGACTGAGGACATGCCTGCGGCTTGGCGCTTGGCGACTTCGTCGTCGGGGAATGTAAGTTCGCTGGGTTTCAGTGCGGTAAAGCCGCCCTGCTCACGGCGCGCATTGCGTAGCTCATCTAATTCTTCTGGGGTGCGGTAGCAATGAAAGGCATGGCCTGCATCGACTAGTTGTTGAGCGTATTGCGCATAGATATCGCCGCGTTCACTTTGACGATAAGGACCGTATTCGCCGCCTACATCGGGACCTTCTGACCAGTTCAAGCCTAACCAACGCAGGCTATCAAAAATCGCTTGTTCCGATTCAGGGGTAGATCGCGCCTGATCCGTATCTTCGATACGCAAAATAAACTCACCGCCATGTTGGCGCGCGAAGCAAAGGTTAAATAAAGCGATGTAGGCAGTGCCTACATGGGGATCACCGGTAGGTGATGGAGCAATACGAGTACGGACAGTCATAGGGTTTGGTCGTTTTGTGGTGGTGTTAGGTATTAATGGGGTCAGAGTCACGACTCTGACCCCATTAATATTAAGTCTTCGGTTCTATGTTTTGGGAAGTGTCACGCCGCGTTGACCTTGGTATTTACCACCACGGTCTTTATATGAGGTTGCGCAAACTTCGTCTGCTTCAAAAAATAGCATTTGCGCTATGCCTTCGTTGGCGTAGATTTTTGCTGGTAATGGTGTGGTGTTGGAGAATTCTAAGGTGACGTGCCCTTCCCATTCTGGCTCTAATGGAGTGACGTTAACGATAATTCCGCAGCGAGCATAAGTCGATTTACCTAGGCACACAGTCAAAATATTACGAGGAATACGGAAATACTCGACCGTACGCGCTAGAGCGAAAGAGTTGGGTGGAATAATACAAACATCACTTTTTATATCAACAAAGCTTTTTTCATCGAAGTTTTTCGGGTCAACAATGGTGGAATGCACATTGGTGAAGATTTTAAATTCATCTGCACAACGCACATCGTAACCGTAGCTAGAGGTGCCGTAAGAGATTAGACGATCACCGTCTTCACCATAGCGCACTTGCTCCGCTTCAAACGGCTCAATCATTTGCTCTGATTCCGCCATACGACGCATCCACTTATCTGACTTAATACTCATTATCTCTCTCGGCTCTGTTATTCATCGTTAGCGCGCAATAGTAAAGGGGGATGCGCTTACAGGCAAGTAACTTGTGATGGTTAAAGGCCAGAATCGCTCAATAATTTCTTCACATGTTTCAACCTAAATACCGCAGTTGAATTGTTGCGAGACGCCCTTAATAACTGAGCATAGTAAAGCAAAAGCATCTAGCATCGGACGTCTAACGTCTCGCTTTTCACGCCTAATCCTCACTGACCATAATTTCAGGTACTGCCGCCGCCTGCTGCCGCAGCCACAATTGCGTGGCTATTTTTTGCGCTATCGAGATATATTCTTGGCTGACTTCGCTAGTAGGATCGGCAACCACACTAGGCTTGCCGCTATCGGCATCTTCACGGATAGATAAGGCTAATGGCAATGCGCCTAAGAGTGTTGAATTATAATCCTTGGCGATGCGTTCGCCGCCGCCTTCACCAAATATATGCTCTTTGTGGCCGCATTGGCTGCACTGATGCACGGCCATGTTTTCGACGATACCGAGCACTGGAATACTGACTTTATCAAACATTTCTAGCGCTTTTTTCGCATCTAGTAGTGCAATATCCTGAGGCGTGGTGACGATCACTGCACCACTGACGGGCACTTTTTGCGATAGTGTGAGCTGAATATCACCTGTTCCTGGGGGCATATCAACAAACAAATAATCCAGATCACCCCAGTCGCTTTGAAAGATTAATTGCTGTAAAGCACCCGTGGCCATCGGGCCGCGCCAGACCATAGGCGTTCGTTCACTAACCAGATAACCCATCGACATGGACTTGATGCCATAGTTTTCATTCGGGATCATGGTGTTTTGGTCGCGCATTTCAGGCCGTTTTACACCTACGCCCAACATGGTCGGTTGGCTAGGGCCGTAAATATCTGCATCGATAATGCCCACGCGTGCGCCGAGCTTCGCTAAGGCTAGCGCTAGGTTTACGGAGGTGGTCGACTTGCCTACCCCGCCTTTGCCTGAGGCCACAGCGATAATGTTACGCACGCCTTGCAATAGTGGCTGGTCATCAATGCTGACGTTCGCTGGCGACCGCCAACCAAAATCAATATCGACTGATGATACTGACGCTAACGCACTGAGCTGTTCCCATAACTGCTCACTTAAACCCTGCTGAACTTCCTCACAGGGATAGCCTAGGGTCACCGACAAACTAATCGCGTTATCGACATACTGAATATCGCTGATGGCATCAAGACTTAGCAAGGAGCGCTGTGATTGCGGATCAATAACCTGATCAAGAATAGGGAGAATCGTGTGTTGTACAAAATCTGACATAAGCAACCTAGGTAAAAAGTTAAACGAACAATGAAGCCAAAAAGGAATAAGGAAATTCCCATAAATTCTACATTAAATCAAGCACTAATCACTGCTTAAGCCTGCATTAACTGATATAATTGGCGGTCTTTACATACCCGTAATTTACCCATCATAGCAAAGGTCCTCATGCCTCAACGCAAGATTCTCGTTACTAGCGCCCTACCCTACGCCAATGGCTCTATCCATTTAGGCCATTTAGTGGAATATATTCAAACGGATATTTGGGTACGCTTCCAAAAAATGCGTGGTCATGAGTGCACTTATGTCTGTGCTGATGATGCTCACGGTACCGCTATCATGCTAAAAGCTGAAGAACTCGGTATTAGTGCTGAGCAACAAATCGCCAATATCAAAGCCGAGCACGAAAAAGACTTTGCCGATTTTTTAATTGAGTTTGATAATTTTCACACCACTCACTCAGAAGAAAACAAAGCCTTATCCGAGTTGATCTATGGCCGTTTAGTCGAGAATGGACATATTGCTTCGCGTAAGATTACCCAAGCGTATGATCCAGAAAAACAACTGTTTTTAGCCGACCGTTATATCAAAGGCACTTGCCCGAAATGCAAAACCGATGATCAATACGGTGATAATTGCGAAGCTTGTGGGGCAACTTACTCGCCAACAGATTTAATTAATCCTAAGTCTGCGATTTCTGGTGCAACGCCGATTGAAAAAGAATCCGAACATTTCTTTTTTAAACTGCCTGAATTCAGCGAGTTCTTAACACAATGGACACGTGCCGGTCACTTACAAAATGAAATGGCGAACAAACTCGCCGAGTGGCTAGATGCTGGCTTACAAGAGTGGGACATTTCTCGCGATGCGCCTTATTTTGGTTTTGAGATTCCCGGTCAAGCGGGTAAATATTTTTACGTCTGGCTAGATGCGCCGATTGGCTACATCGCCAGCTTTAAAAACCTCTGTGAAAAAACTGGAAAGAACTGGGAAGACTATTGGTTGGACGACGGTAAAGGTGACCCGCGTTTAAATAACGGCACCGAGCTATATCACTTTATTGGTAAAGACATCGTTAACTTTCATGCGCTATTTTGGCCTGCGATGTTGCACTCGGCAAAATTTCGCACGCCGACGGCAGTCAATGTACATGGCTTTTTAACCGTCAATGGTAAAAAAATGTCTAAGTCGCGGGGCACGTTTATTAATGCTCGTAGCTACCTTGATCATTTGAAGCCTGAATACTTACGCTATTACTACGCGGCCAAATTAACTAGCGGCGTTGATGATTTAGATTTAAACCTTGACGATTTTATTCAGCGTGTGAATTCCGATTTGGTGGGTAAGGTGGTGAACATTGCCAGCCGCACGGCTAAATTTGTACAGAAAAGTGGCGGCGTATTATCCAGCACCATAGAAGACCCTGAACTATGGCGCCGCTTTATTGATGCCAACGAAGTGATCGCCACACTTTACGAAGAACGCGAATTTGCCAAAGCCATGCGTGAAATCATGAACCTTGCCGATGCCGCCAATGAATATATCGCTGCAAAAGCGCCTTGGGCATTAGCCAAACAAGCCGACAGTGAACAGCAGGTGCTCGATGTCTGCAGTTTGGGCATTAATATGTTCCGCGTTATTGTGACTTATCTTAAGCCAATACTCCCCGAGCTAAGTAAAAATGCGGCAGCCTTTTTAAATACCGAACTCAGCTGGGAAAGCGCGACTGATTTTGCTGGCGAACATGCCATCAATAAATTTAAGCCTTTATTGGTCCGAGTCGAAAAAGCACAGGTGGATGCTATGGTAGAAGAAAACAAGCAAGCACAAGCAACTGTAGCCGCTCCAGCCGAAGAACAAAACAAGCAACAAATAAAGAAAAAAGTCATTGAACTGGAAAATGAATTTGCAGGCGAGCCTATTGCCGATGAAATTGATTTTAACACTTTTTCGAAAGTCGATTTACGCGTAGCCAAAATTATTAAAGCCGCGCATGTAGAAGGTGCCGACAAGTTATTACAACTGACCTTAGATTTAGGTAGCGAGACACGTAATGTTTTCTCTGGCATTAAGAGCGCCTATAAGCCGGAAGATTTAGAAGGCAGACTCACCATCATGGTAGCCAATCTTGCACCACGAAAAATGAAATTCGGTCTATCCGAGGGCATGGTGTTAGCCGCAGGCCCCGGTGGCAAAGAAATTTATCTATTAGAACCCCATGATGGTGCAGATCCAGGCATGAGAGTGATGTAGTTTTGGAGGGTGGCACTAAAATTGCTTGCTGTGTTTCAGATGTATCCCTCGTCCGTGAGGGGCACGCTAGACATATAACGTAAGACATATAACGTAAGACGCTTTAAAAGACTGAAAAACAACAAACACATAGAACACTTAAACGATGATGATTGAATTAACGACTATTTTAATTAGTACCATATTGGTGAACAATTTTGTGTTGGTTCAATTTTTGGGCTTGTGTCCGTTTATGGGCGTATCCAATAAACTGGAAACTGCCATTGGCATGGCTAGCGCAACCACCTTTGTTTTAACCTTGGCATCGGTGTGTAGTTATTTGGTTTATACCTACATATTAGAACCCTTGACGCTTGAGTATTTAAAAACTATTTCGTTTATTTTAGTCATTGCTGTAGTGGTTCAATTTACCAAAATGTTCATTGAAAAAACCAGCCCTATTCTTTACCGAGTGCTGGGTGTTTTTCTTCCTCTCATCACTACCAATTGTGCGGTACTGGGTGTGGCGTTATTAAACACGAGCAAAGCACATAACTTTTTCCAAGCGACGACCTATGGACTTGGCGCAGGCCTTGGTTTTTCACTCGTACTGATTTTATTTTCGGCCATGCGCGAACGACTTGATATTGCCGATGTGCCCACGCCCTTTAAAGGTGCTGCCATCGCCATGATTACTGCTGGCCTAATGTCACTTGCCTTTATGGGCTTTGCAGGATTGATACAACTGTAATATGTTAGAACTTATTCTCAACAACCCTATTATTGCTGCACTTATTGGTTTAGGTGGACTGGCCTTGGTGTTCGGTGGCATTTTGGGTTATGCCGCGGTGAAATTTAAAATAGAAGGTGACCCCATTGTTGAGGCACTAGATGCCTTGCTACCACAAACACAGTGCGGCCAATGTGGGCACCCTGGCTGTAAACCTTATGCTGAAGGTATTGCCAGCGGTGAAGCCATTAATAAGTGCCCACCTGGCGGCCAAAGCACCATTGATGCTATCGCCAACTTACTCGGCGTTGAGGCGCCTTCGCTTGATGAAGAACATGGCACCGAAGCGGAAGTAAAAACCGTCGCCTATATTCGCGAAGACGAATGTATCGGCTGCACCAAATGCATTCAAGCCTGTCCTGTGGATGCCATTTTAGGCGCAGCCAAACAAATGCATACCGTTATTGTGGATGAATGCACTGGCTGTGATTTGTGTGTTGAACCCTGCCCCGTGGACTGCATTGATATGCTACCCGTTGAGCAAGGTTTAAAAGAATGGAAATGGACCGCACCTAATGTTAAGCCCGATGGTCTTGATTCCAACGCTAGCAATATTATTGCTAGCGATCGCAATCCTAAGCAGGAGCATGCCGCATGAGCGCTCTAATCGCTAGCGATAATCCCGGCAAGACTATGAACCGTAACGCTATCAATAGCAAAAAGATTGTCAGCAAAGCCATTGGCGAATTTCACGGGGGGATTTATCCAGCAGAAAATAAAACCCAATCCATGCAACTCGGCATTGCTGAATTACCTATTCCCAGTGAACTGATTTTTCCATTGAATCAACACATGGGGGTTCCCGCAGAACCGATTGTCGCCCTTGGCGACAACGTAGTAGCGGGCCAAAAGATTGCTGCTGCTGTGGGTGCCTTTAGTGCCGCTATTCATGCCTCTAGCTCTGGTGTCGTTAGTGCCATAGAAGAGCGTACCCTGCCTCACCCTTCGGGAATGAGCGGCTTATGTATTGTGATAAAAACCGACGGCGAACATCGGCATATCGATTTTATTGCCGACGACGATTACCGTCAAAGCTCGCCTAACGAACTCATCGAAAAAATTCGCGCAGCGGGCATTACCGGGTTAGGTGGTGCGGGTTTTCCAACGGCGGTTAAATTAAAACCCCAAGCCCAATATGCAATCAATACGCTGATTCTTAATGGCACTGAATGTGAGCCGTATATTACTGCGGACCACAGCTTAATGCTGAATCATGCAGAAGAAGTGATTAAAGGTGCGCTATTATTAAGTTTTATTTTAGCTGAACCCGAAAACATTCTGATCGGCGTGGAAGACAATAAACCCGATGCCATTGCGGCTTTAGAAGTCGCCATCAAAAAACATCAGTGTAATATTCAAGTGCTCACTTTCCCCACCAAATACCCTTCGGGTGGAGAGAAACAATTAATTCAGTTGCTCACGGCAAAAGAAGTTCCCGCAGGTGCCATTCCCGCTAGCTTGGGTATTGTGATGCAAAACGTCGGCACTGCTGTTGCCGCTTATCATGCTGTGGTTGAGGGTAAACCGCTAACCTCGCGTATTACTACCTTTGTTGGTGAAGCTTTAACAACACCACGTAACATTCAAGTATTACTCGGCACACCCATTGATTTTGCCTTAAGCGAGCTAGGCTATTCAGCCGCTAACTCAGCGACTAACAGTGAAAAGTTAATTATGGGTGGGCCCATGATGGGCTTCGCCTTAGACGCTCCATTTTCAGACACTTCATCTATAAACACTCCACCTATAAAAAAGCAATCCATACCCGTTATTAAATCTACTAACTGTGTCATTGCTCCGACTATACAAGAGCTACCACCACAACCTAGCGCCCAAGAATGCATTCGCTGTGGCATGTGTGCCGAAGTCTGCCCTGCTAGCTTGTTACCACAACAGCTATATTGGTATACCAAAGCGGAAGAATATGATCGCGCACAAAACCATCAGCTATTCGATTGCATCGAATGCGGTGCTTGTTCTTATGTGTGCCCATCGAATATTCCCTTAGTGCAATATTATCGTGCGGCTAAAGGCGCCATTAAACAGATCGAAGAAGAAAAAGTGAAGTCGGATCACGCACGCAAGCGTTTTGAATTCCGTAAGCTGCGCATGGAAAAAGCCGAACAAGAAAAAATGGCCAAACGCGAAGCACGTAAACTCGCGGCAGCTAAAGCTAAACGTATACAAGCGGAAAAGTTGGCTGCTCAAGCCGCTTCTGGAGAAAAAGAATCCGTTAGTAATGACACGTCGGCCCCTCTTGATCCTGTTGCTGCCGCTATGGCTCGTGTAAAAAAACAGCAGAACGATCCGGCTGCACAACGCTCAAAATTAGAGCGTGCGGTTAGTGGTGCGAAAGATCGTGTACTTAAATTAAATAGCAAGCTTAGTCAGCCGATGAATTATCCTACCGGGAGCGACGAAGAACACAGAGATCGTATTACTTCGCAAGTAAAACAAGCAGAGATGCGCTTACAGGATGCGGAAAAACTATTAGCCGATTTTTTAGCGACTGCAGCTATGTCAACTGCAACGGTAACAACCGTAACAGAAACAATCGCAGAAAAACAATCCATGCCACTGTCACCATCATTACCACCCGCTAAGGATGCAGCAAGTTCTGCTATCGAAAAAGCTAAAGCCAATACTGTCGCTTTAGCTTCAATGTCGGCGGCAGAGAAATTGCAAAAAAGTATCGAATCACTAGAGCAACGCTTGTTCAAAGCACAGCAACGCTTAAGCGATGCCGAGAAAGACAAAAGTGAACATGTTGATGCCTTTAAAAATGGTGCGGAAAAACTGGAAGAAAAATTGCGCGAAGCAAAAGCCAAACAAGAGTTAACAACATCATGAGTTTTATAAAAGCATCCTCACCCCACGCCCATCATGTTCGCGACACTGGTAGCGTGATGCAGTGGGTGATGATGGCTACCTTGCCCGGTTTTTTTGCCTTAAGCTACTTTTTTGGCTGGGGCACGTTGATTAATCTCATCATTAGCTGTGCGACGGCATTAGCCAGCGAAGCTGTAGTACTGCGGCTACGTAAGCGGCCCATCGCACCCTACCTTAAAGATTACAGCGCTTTAGTCACCGCCATATTATTAGGGCTAGCGCTACCTCCTTACGCACCTTGGTGGCTGTTAGTCGTCGGTAGTATGACTGCCATCATTTTAGCCAAGCAGCTTTATGGCGGCTTGGGTTTAAACCCATTCAATCCCGCGATGATCGCTTATGTGGTGTTATTGATTTCTTTTCCCGTTGAAATGACGCGCTGGATTAGTCCACTGAGTTTATCTGCAGATAGCCAACTACCCAGCTTAATCGAAGCGCTCACCGCCGTATTCCAAAGTAGCTCTGCTGTCGATGCTTACACCGGCGCTACACCACTAGATATCTTTAAAAACCAAGAAGGTTTGTTAGCCGAACAAATTTATGCCCAACAGCCCTTATTTATCAATAGCACGTTTGCCGGTGTAGCTTGGGAGTGGGTTAACCTTGCGTTCTTAGCGGGCGGCTTAGTGTTATTACAGAAGAAAATATTTACCTGGCATGCCCCTGTGAGTATGTTGGTGGCACTGACTATTATGGCAGTGCTTTTTTATGATGGCGGCAGCTCTACTAGCGGCGGCCCCGTATTACTGCATTTATTATCTGGCGGCACCATGCTCGGTGCATTTTTTATTATTACCGATCCGGTTAGCTCTGCTGTCAGCAATAAAGGCCGCGTCATTTACGGTGCGGGCATTGGTATTCTAATTTACATTATTCGCATCTGGGGCAACTATCCTGATGCCGTCGCCTTTGCCGTGCTACTGATGAACTTCACTGCTCCCTTTATTGATTACTACACCGTGCCACGTACCTATGGGCATAAAAAATCAGCCGCCGCTAACCGTAAGAGGCACGAACCATAATGCCGTTTTTCATGCCAAGCTCTATGCCTACTTCTATTACTAAGAATAGTTTATTGCTATTTCTATTTGCCGTCATCACCGCTAGCATTCTGGCCTCAACCTACGCGGGCACCTATGACACCATTAAAAAGGCCGAGCGTAAAGCTGCGCAAAAAGCCTTATTAGAAATTGTGCCGCAATCGCGTTTTGATAATGATATATTGCTAGATACTCTTGAAATACCTAAATCAGCCCACGACTTATTAGGTAAATTAAGTGATGAAACCATTTATATCGCTCGTAAAAACCAAAAAATAATCGCCGTGATCATTCCGGCTATTGCACCTGACGGTTATACAGGTGACATAAAATTAATCGCAGGCATTAACACGGATGGCAGCATTGCGGGTGTCCGCGTACTCAAACATAAAGAAACACCGGGCCTAGGGGATAAGATAGACATTAAAAAGAGCCAATGGATTACTAACTTCAAGGGACTCTCATTAAACAACCCCAACGCCAAAGGCTGGAACGTCAAAAAAAATGGCGGCGAGTTTGATCAGTTTACTGGAGCAACCATTACCCCCCGCGCAGTGGTTAACCGCATTTATAAAATATTAACCTTTGTGGCAAACAATCAGGCGCTGCTGTTTCCCGATAAGGCACTATCGACTAGCGCTGCTCCCAAACAAAATACAGCAACAATACAGGCTGCCAAATGACCGATAGCGTAAACACTCAGCCAGCCGATGACACGACTGATAGCCAGACAACACTGGCTCCGGCAAGCACGGTCAGCTATAAAGAAATCACTCAAAATGGTTTATGGACCAACAACCCCGCCCTTGTACAGCTCTTAGGCTTATGCCCATTGCTGGCAGTAAGTGGCTCAGTGGTAAACGCCCTAGGCTTAGGCTTGGCTACCATGCTGGTATTGGTGGGTTCTAACGTGGTTGTCTCATTAATTCGCAACGTCGTCAGTGATGCGATAAAACTGCCTGCCTTTGTCATGGTGATCGCCTCCTTCACCACCGCTACAGAATTATTAATGCAGGCGTATACTTACGAGCTGTATCAAATCCTCGGCATTTTCATTCCGCTCATCGTCACCAACTGCGCCATCTTAGGCCGTGCCGATGCCTTTGCTTGTAAAAACAAAATACTGCCTTCAGCTATCGATGGCTTCATGATGGGGCTCGGCTTTTTATTCGTTCTACTCGTGTTGGGTTCGGTCAGAGAAATACTAGGCACAGGCTCGCTATTGGCCGACATGCAATTATTATTTGGCGAAAGCGCACGCAACTGGAAACTCAATTTATTCGGCGATCGCTACCCCGGCTTTCTTATCGCCCTACTCCCCCCTGGCGCATTTTTAGTCACGGGCTTTTTAATCGCCATTAAAAATGTCGTTGATGCGCGCACGCAAAGAAGACTCGCTGCATTAAAAGCGAAACCAGTGAAAGGCAGTAAGCGCGTTCGAACTACTGGGGTGATTAGTTGAAAATGTGGGAAAACTAACCGAAAGGGTAAGCTCAAGCTGACTCTTTTATTGTTCAGCTCCATGAAAAAAATTATTAACATCTCTAAATAAAAATAATAACTGCATCCATCACGAAAAATAAAAAACCTTTAAAAAACCCCACAACCCTGCCGAGCAATCACGGGCTCATCACCCGTCATGTCCACTACCGTTGTCGCTTCCATGCCACAAAAACCACCATCAATGACTAGCTCTAGCTGGTGCTCTAATGTTTCGCGGATGTCGTAGGGGTCAGTGAGTGGTTGAGTGTCGCCGGGTAGGATGAGTGTACTGGTCATCATCGGTTCATTGAGTTCTTCTAGGATCGCTAAGGCGATGGGATTGTTGGGTATGCGTAGGCCTATAGTTTTACGTTTGGGATGTTTGAGGCGACGTGGCGTTTCTGATGTGGCTTCGAGGATGAAAGTAAACGGGCCTGGGGTGTAGGTTTTTATCATCCGATACGCTTGGTTGTTCACTTTGGCATAGGTGGCGATTTCGGATAGGTCGCGGCAGAGTAGGGTGAAGTTGTGGTTTTTATCTAATTGACGAATGCCCCGTATACGATCTAGCGCGAATTTATCACCGATATGACAACCCAGCGCATAAGCCGAGTCTGTTGGGTAAGCGACTAGTCCACCTTTACTGATAATGTTGACCGCTTGGCTAATATATCGCGCTTGGGGATTTTCTGGATGTATGCTAAAAAGTTGGGCCATATTCACTACTCATGTTAACAACTGCAAAACTAGATTGGCTATTGGAGTCACAATGGCCATGACTATTTATTTTAAAAACTGGGGTCAGAGCAAGAATTTTATTAGCTGTAAACTATCAGCAACCCTTCGGTTTATAAACATATTGATCTGACCTCTGTTTTTTTATTTAACGAAAGTGATTCCATACGGGCTCACAAGTCGCCGGCATGGGGGAATATTTTCCTAGTGACTGCCACGCTAACCCTGGGGAATGAAAATCACTGCCACAGGATGCCAGTAAAGAGAAATCCTTTGCCGCGCGTGCTAGTTTATCGGTTACGCTAGGGTCTTGCTTGCCGCTCACCACTTCTAACGCCCTGCCTCCTGCTGCGACAAAATCTTCTAATAAGCTGTAGAGTTTAGTGCGGGTCAATTCATATTTATCGGGGTGTGCCAGTACGGCGATGCCACCTGAGGCTACAATCCACTCCACTACGGTGGCGACTTCTGGCCAGCCTTCTTTAACATCACCCATCTTGCCTGAACCTAAATATTTTTTAAAGGCTTGAGCAAAGTTGCTGACATAACCGGAATCTACCATATATTGGGCAAAGTGCGGGCGACCAATCGCGGCGCCTTTAGCGTATTGCTTGGCACCTTCCAGCGCGCCTTTAATACCTGCTTTTTCTAGGCGCTGGGCGATGGTTTCTGCACGCTGTGTGCGGGTTTGAGTTTGTTGGGCTACGGCGGCTTGTAGCACCGCTGAGTCAGTATCGACTTGCAGGCCAACAATATGAATACCACGCCCTTTCCACTGAGAAGAGAACTCAATGCCGGCGATCAGGCGTAACTCGGCTGATGCCGCGGCCTGTGCTTCAACAATACCGTCGATGCAATCGTGGTCGGTTAAGGCTAGGACGGTAACGCCATTAGCCTGAGCCAATTCGACTAGCGCCTGTGGCGATAGCTTGCCATCGGAACAGTAACTGTGGGTGTGTAAATCGTGCACTATAGTCATATCTCCTCTTTCCCTTACGCGGTAGCTTCCGTAGAATAGCCACTGTAAGCAATGCCCCATTATGGCTGAGTTGACGACGTAATCAAACCGCCATCGGCTGGGTATTTTGTATATATACCCTTAGCGTTTGGGATTTAGGTGTGTAGAGTGCGCCAATTTTTGTTCACAGCAAAGCGCGACAGCACAGCATAGCCATTCTATGTCAGGCGGAGCAACGCAGCTGTGGGCAAAAAGTGGCGTGCTATGAATACCTAAATCTCAATCGCCACGGGTATATAATCCTATTAACCCCCTTATTCACCACAAACCATATGACCCTCTTATGAATGAAGACAATGCAGTAGTAGACACCCCCGTCACTAAGCCTAAAACTGGCAAACCCAAAAAAGAAAACCTATTACTTAATATCGCCATCAATATTGTTTTACCTACGATTGTATTATCGAAGTTTAGCGGTGAGAGCTCCCTAGGGGTTGAGTGGGCGATTGTGGTTGCCCTGAGTTTTCCTATTGCTTATGGTTTGAGGGAATTTTTTACCGTGGGGAAATTTAATTTATTTTCTGCCATTGGTATTGTCAGTATTATGCTGACTGGTGGCATGGCCTTGCTCAAATTACCACCTGAATATATCGCCATTAAAGAAGCGGGGATTCCTGCCTTATTTGCGATTTTTACGCTGCTGTCGCTAAAAACACGCTTCCCTTTAGTGAGAACGTTTTTGTATAACGATAAGATTTTACAAATTGATAAGGTCAACGCCGCACTAGAAAAATACAATACTAAAATCGCCTTCGATACCGTGTTGACTAAAGCTTCCTGCTTGATTGCGCTTTCGTTCGTGCTGTCTTCGGTGCTGAATTATATATTGGCAGTGGTGATTTTAGTTAGCGAACCTGGCACCGAAGCGTTTAATGCCGAGTTGGGGAAAATGAATGCACTAAGCTTCCCCGTGATTGCACTACCCGCCACCGTGGTGATGATGTTTGCCTTGTTTTATTTATTTAAACAAATTAAAAAGTTAACCCATTTAGAGTTAGAAGATATATTAAATCAACCTTAATATTTTTCGGGAAATTTTAGCCTCTCCAACCTAGGAAGTAAATTATGTGGTACGCCTTTATCTGCGAAGATATCCCTAACAGTCTCTCATTGCGCAAGCAAACTCGTGCGGCACATCTTGCTCGCTTGACCGACTTACAACAACAAGGGCGTTTATTAGTCGCGGGCCCCTGCCCGGCCATTGATAATGAAGACCCCGGTGAAGCAGGTTTTACGGGAAGTTTAGTGATTGCCGAATTTGCTTCGTTAATTGATGCACAAGCATGGGCAGATGAAGAACCTTATTTGGCTGCTGGCGTGTATCAGCAAGTGAGCGTAAAACCCTTTAAGAAAGTACTGCCAGCCTAAACCTAGAAACTCATTATCGACAACCATGGCTTACTACTATGTCTACAGCGCTTAGCGTAAATGTAAATAAAATTGCCTTGCTACGTAACTCGCGAGAAGGCAATTACCCTAATGTACTGGCGTTTGCTCAACAGGCGATTGACTCTGGCGCTCAAGGTATTACCGTGCACCCACGCCCTGATCAACGACATATTCGCCCAGATGATGTGTATGCATTGAACGCTTTAGTCGCCGAGCAGCCCAAGGCCGAATTTAATATTGAAGGTAATCCCTTTGAAGCGGCTGACCAGCCTGTAGGCTCTTCAAGCGCGGCTATCCACTACCCCGGTTTCATGGCATTAGTCGAAAAAACTCGCCCCCATCAAGCGACCCTAGTGCCCGATAATCAAGCGCAATTAACCTCTGATCATGGTTTTGATTTATTGAAAGATGGGGAAAAATTACGCCCCATTATCCAGCAGTTACGACAATGGAATGTGCGCGTGAGTTTATTTATGGACCCGGACATAAAACAGATTGAGCAGGCAAAAAAACTGGGTGCCGACCGTATCGAGCTGTATACAGGCCCTTATGCTGCCAATTTTGGTAGCGAGAAGGCAGCAGAGACACTGAGCACGTATCGAGCAGCCGCGCTATACGCACACGATATCGGCTTGGGTATTAATGCCGGTCACGATTTGAATTTATTGAACCTGCCTGAGTTTTTGGCTATTGCTAACATTACTGAAGTCTCTATTGGCCACGCCTTAACCGTTGATGCTCTCATAATGGGCTATAAAAATACTGTGGCCGCCTATAGTAAAATATGCGAATTAAGCTACACTAGGTAGACTTATGGAGCATCTGATTAAGTCTGGCCAGGGCTTCTAGCTATCGCTTATTCGATAGTGCTAAAACAATAATTAACGGAGGCTTATATGCACTCAATTCTTGTTACTGATTTTATGGATAATACGCCTCACGCGGTTTCAGCATCAACCAGTATTAAAGAAGCGGTTTCCATTATGCTAAAGCAAGGCATTATTGGTGTGCCCGTGATTGATGACGACGATAAACTCATCGGTTATTTATCTGAACAAGATTGCGTTAAAGATATGCTGAACTCTGCTTTTTATTCTGAAGAGCCAGGGCCGGTCTCTAGTGCGATGCAGACTGAAGTGATGAGCGTGACGCCCGAAACTAGTATTGTTGAAATCGCTCAAACCATTATCGCGAATCGCCCAAAGAATTACCCTGTTGTTAGTAATGGTAAACTCGTCGGTATTATTAGCCGCAGCGATGTCTTGCGCGCATTAGTAGAGCATGAAGAAAACGGTTATTTTAGTAAACCCAAAATGTAATATTAAATGGGCACATCATTAGTGGCTAGAGGCTGGTTGATTTTATTCTGTGAGCTCAATCAATAAGCCAAAGGCTTTTTTCCTTTTATTTCAGCAACTACCTATAAGAGCCTAGCGTGAGCAAGTCTACCAACACCTCCGTTGCAGATCGCAGCGATACTAAAGCCTATACACAGAAAAAGCAGTTTTTTAATCAGGTGATTACGCTTTATGGGCGCAAGCCGGTATTGGAAATCCTTAACGATCAATCCCTTGATATTTACCGCTTACATCTTGCCGATAGCAACAAGCCCCAAGGGATTATTAGTGAGATCTTGAGCATTGCAGAACAACGTAAAATTGAGGTGCTTTATCACGATAGAAAGGCGTTATCACGACTATCGAAAAATAGTAAGCAGGATCAGGGGGTTTGCATTGACATCCTTTGTCCTAAGCATACTAATTATGAAGATTTCCTACAGGCGCGTTCTACAACAGAATCGACAAAAAAAGCCATTCGATTAATTGCGCTAGATCGTATTACCAATCCACAAAACTTAGGCATGATTATTCGTTCGGTCTGCGCAGGTAATATTGATGGCTTATTAATACCCGAAAAAGGCTGTGCAAATATAGATTCTTTGGTAGTTAAAGCCAGTGCGGGCACGTTGTTTAAAGCTCCCCTACTGCACTGTAAAAACCTGACTGTCGCATTAACACAATGTCAGCAACAGGGAGCCACCGTCTATGGCTTATCCTCCCATGCTGCACATTCGATTAGTGATAAAACTAGCGATGATTTTATTATTTATGTCTTAGGCAATGAGACTGACGGCATGAGTAACGAGATTACGGCTCTGTGCGATAAAAATATTTTTATCCCGATGAACAATCAGGTGGAATCATTAAATGTGGCGATTACGGCGAGCTTATTAGCGTTTAAAGATATGTTGTAACGTTTGCTGGTGCTTGGGTACTAAAGAGCTACTAAAGAGTAGGATTCAGGAGTGTAGAGTGGTGTTGCATAGTGGGATGATAGATAGTGGGATGAGGAACAGAATCAACAGTAGCATTAACAATGGTCTTAACTGTCAGTTTAGACACTGAGCTGGGTGTTGATTTAGGCACCCAGTTAACAATACCGGGTAGGATTTTATCGTATTCTGCAAAACGTAGTGTTGCGTCCAGCACATAAGCACTAGCCACTTTTTCAGAATGATCTTCCAAATCGACTAAGTACTGCGCTCCAGAGGCGGTAATGACTCCCCCTACCGTTAGCGATAAAATAAAGTTAAACACTGGCCCGAAACCCCGAGTTACGCTGATTGATCAACATATTATTATGCGCTTTTTATTGTCAGCACATGCTAACCCCAGTTTGATTACCTTTCAAGCTAAAAGCTCGTTTTTATGCCTTTTGGTTAAATTACAGACTTATAAGGCAGCGGTTACAGTCGAGACTGATCTTTTAGTTCCACTTCCCATAGGGCTCGTGTCGTAAGCGTGAGGGCGAATATGAGTAAGCTAGCAATACCGCAGATCTTTAGTAACACTAACACTCCCCATAATTCAATTGCATAACCCGCAAATAAAGCGCCTAAGGGTGCGAAACCGAATAAGGCGAGCTGATAAATCGATATTATTCGTCCTCTAGAGGCTTCTGGCGCTAGACTCTGTACTAGCGCACGCCCCATATTGGCCGATACCCCAACCACTACGCCCCAGCAAAAAATCAGCATAAATAGACCGGTTAACGTGGGTCTGGCACTCAAGGCCAATAAGATAACGCCGCCGTAAAGCAAGCCAAAAATAATCCGCCTGCCTGGAGCATCTAAAAAACCACGATAAATCACGATTAAGGTGGTCGCAATGGTGCCCAAGACAAAGGCAAGTTGTAGCCCACTGTAAAAGTCGACCGTTTCACCATAGACCTGCCGCACCAATAAAGGCAGAGCAACAATAAACACTCCAATATGGAAGAAACCATTAAACGCCACAATGGCTATTAAGCTGCGTAAAGCGGGTAATTTCCACACCTCAGTCAAACCTGCCAGTAACAATTGCTGGCCGCTACTGTTGGCGTGTAGCTCATCTACGACTATGTCTGACGCAGTGTACTGGTCTGCCAATCGTTTGCGTAAATACCAAAAGCTTAGCACCGCGATAGCAACCATAATGACTTGTATCCACAACAAGACCTCAACACCGAGGCTATCCATGAACGATGCTAATGCTACACCTAGTGCCTGCCCGGCATATAAACAAAGACTACTTTTAGCGATAAATTTTTGTAAGTCTTCAGCGCACAGAACAGGGCCTGAGGCATAGCTCGTCTGTTTGAGTAGATACTCACGCCATGGCTGAATAAAGGCATTGGTCACGCCTAATAAACTGGCATAACAGACAACTAAAAAAATATTCAACCAACTACTATAAATAACAATAGCTAAGCCTGCGTGGATCAACATATTGACTATTAATAAGGGCAACAGCCAAGGTAAACCTTTACCTTGATCGGCCATGACTCCGCCGACTAACAACAAGACTAAATTCGGTATTAATACTGCTGCTTGCACCCAGCCAACCCACACCGACGTTAAAGACAAATAATCTACCACTAGCCAAGGCAATAGAATAATTTGCACACCTAAAGCCAGTGCTAGAGCGGAGATACCAAGAAGATAAAAAGAAGAGGGGGAATACACAAACTAGCCTAAAGTAGTGGGTTTGGTAGAGACGTTAGCACGAAAATACAGGAGCAATTTTCGTGCTAACGTCTAACACTTGTAATTTACAACTTATAACCGGATTCTTCATGTAGAGCCAAGTCCAAACCTTCAGTTTCTTGGTCTACAGTCACGCGAATACCATTGGTAAGTAAGCCACTGACTTTCAGTAGAATGTACGTCACTACTCCGGTATACAGAATGGCAGCGATGACCGCTATAAATTGCACGCCTAGTTGCGCCGCTATTGAAACATCTAAGCCTTGGCCGCTAAATAGACCTAGCTCTGATGATGCAAAGATACCCGCTAATAATGTCCCCAAAATACCACCGACACCATGCACTGGGAAAACGTCCAATGAGTCATCGATAATAAATTTGCGCTTAATCATTTGCGTCGCCCAGTAACACACCACGCCCGCACTTAAGCCAATCACCACGGCACCCATAGGGCCAACAAAACCAGAAGCTGGGGTAATCGTTCCTAGCCCCGCTACCATTCCGGTCACGATACCCAGCACGCTAGGCTTGCCGTAGCGGTACCATTCAATCGTCATCCACGCGATGGAACCTGCCGCCGCCGATAAATGCGTTACTAGCATGGCCATTGATGCGTCACCATTGGCCGCTAAGGCACTACCCGCATTAAAACCGAACCAACCGACCCATAGCATACCTGCGCCGCAGACGGTCATGGTCAAATTGTGTGGCGGCATCGGCGTAGTGGGAAAACCATTACGATTACCGATGACGATAGCAGCGACTAATGCTGCAACCCCTGCGGTGATATGCACAACAATACCGCCAGCAAAATCTAGCACGCCTCGCTCAAATAGCCAGCCACCCCCCCATACCCAATGGCATACGGGTACATAAACACATAAAACCCATAAGCCGGTGAAAATGAGCATCGAAGAAAACTTCATTCTCTCGGCAAAGGCACCAATAATTAGTGCGGGAGTAATAATGACAAAGGTCATTTGAAACATAACGAATAAAATTTCAGGAATATCGCCACTTAAGCTATCTTCTGTAATACCCGCTAAAAAGGCTTTATTTAAATTACCGATAAAAGCGCCATCGCCGGAAAAGCTTAAGCTATAACCTACCGCCAACCAAATGAGTGAAGCAACACAGGCAATAGCAAAACACTGCATTAATATCGACAATACATTTTTTGAACGCACTAAGCCTGCATAAAACAAGGCCAAACCCGGTAGTGTCATAAATAACACTAAAGCAGTGGCAGTAAGAATCCAAGCAGTATTAGCACCATCTAATGTTTGTGCATTCGCGAGACTGGGAAACAGCAAGGCAAACAACACTACAGATTGAGTAGAAAACAACCAACGTAACTGAAACATACCAACTCCTTTATTATTATAATTTTACGATGCACAAAATACTGTATTTGCACCAAAATGGCAAAGGTTAAACTCAAGCTACAAGCATCTTATTTGTGAAAACACTGACATCAAATTTTTATGACGCTCAAGGAAATTTTCTTAAGCCCCCCAAAAAATCTTTACGTCTTATGCCTAAAGACTAACTTCTTCACCCTTCAAATCTTTCGCTAACAACATATAGATAGAGGGAATAACAAACAACGTGAAAACTGTACCGATGGCCATACCACTAACCAATACAATACCGATTGAATTTCGCGCTTCAGCGCCTGCGCCAACAACTAAAATCAATGGGAAGTGACCCGCCACCGTGGCGACACTAGTCATCAAAATAGGACGTAAACGCGTGATGGCAGACTCTCTCACTGCCGCTAATTTTTGCAGACCTTGCTCTTGTAACTTGTTCGCAAATTCGACTACCAAAATACCATTCTTAGCCACCAAACCAATTAATGTCACCAAGCCTACCTGAGAATAAATATTTAAGGTGGTCGTCCAACCATCGGTCCAGAAAGGTAATTGTGGATTTGGCATTTTAAGAAACACAAAAACTAAAGCACCAAACATCGCCAAGGGTACCGAGCCTAAAATAATCACTAAGGGATCGCGAAAACTATTAAATTGAGCTGCTAGTACCAGAAAAATTAATACGATGGCCATCATGAAGGCCGGTAAAAACTTATTGCCCTCGCGCACCAATTGACGCGACTCTCCGGTATGATCGATACCGTAACTGGCGGGCATTAATAGTCGTGCCTCTGTCTCTAAGAACGCTAAAGTTTCTGCCAAGGGCTTAAGGTTAACACCACTCAACTTTACTGCATTCTGCTGTTGGAAGCGATTAAGGCTGCGTGGCACTACGGTATGATTAATCGTTGCGACAGTGCCTAATTTAATTAAACTTTGATCTGGACCCGTAATATAAAGATCGCTTAACTGCTGAGGATTTAAACGTTCCGAGCGTTTGACCTGAGGAATAACTCGATAACTGCGCCCTTCAATACTAAAGCGATTGACATAATTACCCCCTAACATCACGCCCACGTCGCTACCGACTTGCCGCAAGGTTAAGCCTAAGTCGGCGACTTTATTGCGATCAATGATGAGTTGCGCTTGTGGCTTATCAATTTTCGTATCAATAATCGGAGGAAAAGGAAACAGACCCGCTTGCATGCCTTTTCTTTGTAGTTGTTCAGCCACTTTTAAAATATCAACGGCGTCATCGGTCGAGGTAATAAGAAACTCTACTGGAAAACTACCACCACCGGGTAAGGCTGGCGGTGTGACGGGAAACATGCGAATACCGGGAATGGTAGAAAGTTGTGATTGCATTTCAAATAATACTTCAAATACGCTGCGCTCACGATCATCCCAAGGCTTTAGAACCAATCCCCCAAAAGTAGCGCCGGGTGAAATGAGCTGAAAAACAAAATCTGTTTCTTCGGCACTAGACAGTATACGTTCAGCTTCGTCAGCATAAAACACCGCTTGATCTAGGTTGATATTTGCAGAGTCTTCTACAATACCAAAAATAACCCCTTGATCCTCTGTCGGCGCTAACTCAGTAGCTGACATTAAGAACAAGGGGATACATAATAAACTGATGCTAATCCACACTGTTATCACTAGCGCTCGTGCTCTCAGCGTAGCGTCTAAACAGGTAATATAACGTGCTTTCACACGTTCAAAAGCCTGTCGGGTGATACGCGCGAAACCATGTTCATCGTCACCTTCTTTCAGAATCTTAGACGCCATCATCGGCGACAATGTTAAGGCCACGATACTAGAGATGATCACCGCACCCGCTAGCGTAAAGGTAAACTCTTTAAATAATGAGCCGGTCAACCCCCCTTGCAAACCCACAGGTAAATATACCGCCACTAATACCGCAGTAGTCGCAATGACGGGGCCGATCATTTCGCGTGCGCCTTCTAAAGCTGCCTCTATTTTATTTTTGCCTTCACTAACATGACGCTGAACATTTTCAACAATAACAATGGCATCATCGACCACCAAACCAACCGATAACACTACCGCCAGCAAGGTGAGCAAATTGACACTAAAACCCATTAGCTGCACTAAAAAGATGGCACCAATTAACGAAATAGGAATGGCAATAATGGGAATAACTACCGTGCGTAAAGAGCCTAAAAATAGGTAGATAACTAAAATAACAATCAATAAAGTTTCGACTAATGTGGACACAACTTCAACGATCGAAGTTTCAATATATTTAGTCGCATCATAGGCAATACGCGCGTCCAGTCCCGATGGTAGAGTGGCTTTAATGGCCTCCATTTCTTCTCGTACTAGCGCGATAACCTCTAAAGAGTTGGCATTGGGTAAGGCCCAAATCCCCATAAAAGTCGCCGTCTGCCCAGAGAAGCGCACTTCCGGGCTATAGGATTCCGAGCCTAGCTGTACATCAGCCACATCTTTTAAACGAATCACAGCACCCTCTTCTGAGGTGCGCAAAATAAGTTCTTCAAATTCTTTCACGGTTTGTAAGTCAGTGTTGGCTGCCAAACTCACCCGCACTAAGCTACCTTTAGTTTGCCCTAAAGCGGATAAAAAATTATTCGCCGCTAATGCTTCTCGCAGCTGTAAAGGCGTCACATTATGTGCCGCTAAACGTTCGGGTTTTAACCAAATACGCATGGCAAAATTACGTGCGCCCAACACATCCGCACGCTGAACACCCGCCAACGCCGATAGCCGTGGCTGTACCACGCGCACAAGAAAATCCGTGATTTGATTATTATCTAAAATGTCAGAAGTGAAGCTCAGATAGGCCGAAGCAAATCGGCTGTCTGCCGATTCGACATTAATAATAGGCACTTCTGCTTCGGGCGGTAAATCATTACGCACCTGATTTACTTTGGTATTAATTTCAGATAAGGCTTTAATCGGATCGTAATTCAGTTCTAAACGAATGGTAATCGTCGAGACACCTAACTGGCTAGATGACTCGATATAATCAATACCTTCTGCACCCGCCACTGCGCGTTCTATGGGCGTGGTGACAAAGCCACGCACCAACTCGGCACTAGCACCAATGTAGGCGGTTCTGATGGTCACTGCCGCATTATCACTGCGCGGGTACTGGCGCACTGACAAAGAACTAATGGCCTGTAAACCTGCGATAACAATCACCAGACTTACCACGATAGCCAGTACTGGCCGGCGCACAAAAATATCGGTAAAACGCATATTTTTCCTTAAATTAAGACATCAATAGCTACAAGGCATCAGCGGCAAGTCACAAGAAACACACCAAACAGAAAAATAAATCATCTATTGCAGCTGATGTCTTGTAGCTTGAGGTTCTCTCTTACTGATCTTTTAACACTGGGGTTAAACTAAATTCAGGCACCACTCTATTATTAATGACGACCGGGGCTCCGCTGCGTAGTTTAAAGCCTCCCGCATTAACAATACGTTCACCTAACGCCAAGCCTTTTGTTACCACTATAAAATCACCGCGAGTTTCGCCTAAGCGAACAAATTGCTGACGCGCGACCAAGCTAGGCTGTGGCGTTGTTTTATTTTCAATTTTTTGTGATATTTCATCTACAGTTGCTGCTGAACTTGTGGTTGAAACAGTTTCTTGCGTTGCCAATTGCTTAGCGGGAGGCTGCTCATCTTCACTCGAGTTAACAGTAGCTACTTTCTCCTCTGCACTCTTATCATCAGCACTCTTCTCCTCAATGACAAAAACGGAATCTCCGTAGGTGGCATATTGAACCGCCGTAATCGGGATCAGTAATACGTCACTACGTTCAGGTAAAACGACGACTATACTAGCAAACATTCCGGATAATAGTTCACCGTCTGGATTGGCGAGGATGGCTTGAATTTCTACGCTGCGAGTAGCACTATCAATTTCTGGGTTAATCGCATTGATTTTTCCCGTGAAAATTTTATCTGGCACGGCATCCGAGCTTATGCGCACCACCAACCCGGCTTTTAATTTGGCTAGATTTTGCTGAGGAAGAAAAAAATTAACGAACATTTGATCAGTAGCTTGCAATGATACCACCGGCTCACCTGCGGTAATTGACTGGCCTAAGTTGACCAGACGAATACCTAAGCGACCTTTAAAAGGTGCACGAATACTTTTTTTCTCGATTGCCGCGCGAATATTATCGGCATCAGCTAGTGCAGATTGATAGGCATTTTCTGCACTATCATATTCAGATTTAGACGCCACCTTACGACTATAGAGTTGTTTAACACGTTCAAAGTTATTTTTTTCTAAAGCTGCCGTAGATTTTGCTGAACGCAATTGCGCCTTTTCTGTAGAGATTTCTTGTTCGACCAATAAATCTCCAGCAGACACCTCTGCTCCAGCATTAAAAAGTATTTTGCTAATACGGCCGGATAAATCTGCAGTGATTTCTAAGCCTTTTGCAGCTTCTAATGAACCAATGGCGGTTAGTGTCGATTCCCATTGATACGCCCGTACATCAGCTGATGAAATAGTCGTAGGCGGTTGCATCATAGTTTTACCACTATCGATTAAGGCCTTAATTTGTAAGGCTTTGACGCCAGCAATCATAACCGTGAGTAACAACAAACCTACTACAGTGAAAAAACTATTTTTTTTAGTCATTTGAAAAACTAACTCTCTAGAGGTGGCACTTAATTAGTCGCAAAAAATTAGTCGCGACTAGAATTTTAGAAACACTCAAACCACAAGTGCAATCATTACATGGCGACAATACCGCGTTCACAGTCGGCAATAACATCGTTAATATCTTCTAAACCTACGGCTATACGAATAAGGTTTTCAGTAATGCCCACCTGTTGCCTGGCTTGTTCAGATAATCGACCATGAGTGGTAGTAGCAGGGTGTACTATAGTAGTTTTCGCATCGCCTAAGTTTGCCGTCAAGGACAACATTTTAGTGGCATCAATGAAACGCCAAGCCGCTTCGCGCCCGCCTTTTACACGAAAGGAAAGTACACCACCAAAAGCACTTTGCTGTTGACGTGCTAGTACGTGCCCTTCATGTGTAGGCAAACCAGTATAAAATACTTTTTCAATATCCTCTTGCTCATTAAGCCACCATGCTAATTCAAGAGCATTGGCTGAATGTGCTTGCATGCGAATGCGTAAAGTTTCTAGGCTTTTCAAAAATATCCATGCATTAAATGGGCTAAGGCTAGCACCACAGGTACGAATAAAACTCAACACCTCATCCATTTCTTGTTCGCGACCCACCACTACACCACCAACACAACGTCCCTGCCCGTCTAAATATTTTGTGGCGGAATGAATAACGATATCAGCACCTAACTCTATTGGCCGTTGTAACGCGGGAGTGCAAAAACAATTATCAACCACAAGCAAACAGTCTTTCGCTTTGGCTATGGCAGATACTCGCTGAATATCGACCACTTCACACAAGGGGTTGGAGGGTGTTTCTAAAAACAATAATTTAGTGTTGCTGTTTATGCTGGCGTCCCACTGATCATAATCCGTTAATGCCACAAAACTCACATCAACACCAAATTTTTTCAAATACTTAGTAAACAAAACCGTCGTCGTGCCAAACACACTACGCGAACACAGTACATGATCACCTGAGCTTAACAAGGCCATGCAAGTGCTAAGAATGGCGGCCATTCCTGAGGATGTCGCTACGGCGGTTTCGGCGCCTTCAAGTGCCGCAATGCGATCTTGAAAGGTTCTAATCGTAGGGTTAGTGTAACGAGAATAGACGTTGCCGGGCTCTTCACCCGAGAAACGTGCTGCCGCTTGTGCGGCAGAATCAAACACATAGCTAGAGGTGGTAAAAATAGGCTCGCAATGTTCACCTTCGCCCGTGCGGGAAATTCCTGCACGCACAGCCAAAGTGTCTAAACCTAAACTTAACTCGTTGTCTTCGATAAAACTGTCTTTATCATTTTCTTCTGTCATTTTATTTATCTTACGTTGAATATCAGCGGTCAGTTCATCTTAAAAAACACAAGCTAGAATAGCAATATACCCTTTTGTGGTATTATCTTCACAATAGACAATCAATTCTCTGCAGAATCATTATGTATGCCCACAACATTACTATTATCTAAATCTAATTCTCGTTGTTTTGTCTGCGCTTTTTCATTGCGCTTTGCCGCCAGTTGATCAAGGTAGTGTTGATCTACATCATCCGTCACGTACTTGCCATCAAATACCGCACAGTCAAAGGTTTTAATCTCAGGGTTACCTTCCGATGATGCATAAATCAAATCATCAAGATCTTGATAGATTAACCAATCGGCACCAATGGCAGTACACACTTCTTCGGTAGTCAAACCGTGTGCGATTAACTCTTGTGCAGTGGGCATATCAATACCGTAAACATTAGGATACATGACGGGAGGAGCTGCTGAGGCAAAATACACTTTTGCCGCTCCTGCATCACGCGCCATTTTAATAATTTGCTCGCAGGTTGTACCTCTGACAATGGAATCATCAATCAATAATACGTTTTTACCTTTGAATTCCAAACTAATAGGATTGAGTTTTTGACGAACCGATTTTTTACGTTCCTGCTGACCGGGCATAATAAACGTGCGGCCAATATAGCGATTTTTCACTAAGCCTTCACGGAATTTAACGCCCAAGGTATGCGCCAGTGCCTGTCCTGCAACACGACTACTATCGGGTATGGGAATCACCACATCGATATCGTGTTCAGGAAATTCTCGCAGAATCTTTTCCGCTAGTTTTTCGCCTTGACGCAGACGTGCCTTATACACAGAGATGCCATCAATAATAGAATCGGGACGCGCAAAATACACATGCTCAAAGATACAAGGCGTATAGTGGGTTTTTTCTGCACACTGGCGAGAATGTAATTGTCCATCAGTAGTAATATAAATGGCTTCGCCGGGACGCACATCACGCGTCAAGGTAAACCCCGCCACATCTAAGGCCACACTTTCTGAAGCAATCATATATTCAATGCCCAGTGGGGTTTTACGCTCACCAAACACTAATGGGCGAATACCATTAGGGTCGCGAAAAGCCACTAAGCCATAGTTGGCGATCAATGTAACCACAGCATAACCACCGAGGATACGTTTATGTACACCTGCTACCGCATCCATAAAGTCGTCAGCGGAGGGTTGATGCTTGTGTATTCGTTGCAACTCTTGCGCAAACACATTGAGTAATACTTCGGAATCTGAATCCGTATTCATATGCCGCAAGTCATCGCTATACAAGTCTTTACAAACGGTATCGGCATTGGTCAGATTACCGTTATGTGCCAATGCGATGCCATAAGGTGAGTTCACATAAAAAGGCTGCGCTAATGCTGGCCCAGAACTACCCGCTGTAGGGTAACGAACATGACCAATACCATAGTTTCCTACTAGGCGCTGCATGTGTCGCGTGCGAAATACGTCTTTCACTAAACCATTAGCTTTTTGCTGAGATATTCGTCCCTCATCACAGGTCACCATGCCTGCCGCATCTTGACCACGATGTTGCAACATCGTCAGTGCATCATACATCTGAAGATTTACGTCGCGTTTACCCACGATACCTACAACACCACACATAGACTTTACTCTTAAGAATGAAACTGAAACTAAATGAACTGAACGAACCAACCAGAAAGAGTGGTTGTCACTTGGTGAAAACCTGCTTCCATGCCCAAAAAGTGGGGAATCAAACTAGACTCTTGCCACCAATAATCTTGATCGATGGGAAGCAACATGGGCACATAGAGCACCACCGCTAAAATAATCAATAGTCCGCGAGAAAAACCAAACACTACCCCTAAGGCACGATCCGTATTTGAGAGCCCAGCCACTTTGACCAGTGAGGCCAATAAATAGCTAAGAGCGCTACCTAATAGTAATGAAACGATGAATAAGGTCGCAAATGCCGCCATTTGTTGAGCGGATGGCGTGGCTGCGTAGTCTTGTAAATGCGGTGCTAGAGAAGGGCTAAACCAAGTAGCCACTACAAAAGCTGCGCCCCAAACAAATAGAGATAAGGCCTCTTTAATAAACCCACGCTTCAGGCTAATCACACTAGAGATCAATAGAATAAGAATAATAAGCCAATCTGCCCAATTCATCGTATACGCCCTTTTAGGCTAGTAAAATGTGTAAACCAAAAACCCTGTTAAACAAAATTAGGGGAAGTAACAACTAGGATCAAAACAACACTTTAGCAGAGCCTAGGGTCGGATTATAGGCAAGCTTGAGAGTCGCTTTACTCTGGAGCAAACGTTAACACCTGGCTAGCCACTTTGTAGGCTTTATCTACTGTCTTTTTCGATAATAACGCACGAGATTTATCAATATAGGGACCAATGAACACACGAAAGTATTGACCTTTAGTGGTATTCACTGAGCGGCTATAGGCCTTATGCCCCTGTTTTAACAATTTATCTTTAAATTCATCTGCTCGAACTTGAGATTTAAAACTACCCACCTGTATCACCCAAGCGTTAGGCAAGCCGTTCTTATTCAGTGTGGGCTGAGGTATCGATTGAGTTTTACTGGACTTTACAGATGCCGAAGTCTTTGCCACCACTGGCGGCTGAAAGGCTTTTTCCGGAGAAGGCGCAGGCTTGAATCCTTTAGGATTTACTGGTGGCGAGATAACAATCGCTTTAACCTTGGGTTTAGGCGGGATCAATGTGGTGGTATCAAGGCTAATGCGCTGTTCTCGATAAAACAAGGAGGGCAAAAATATAATGGCGAATGAAATTAACACCAGCACTCCAACCAAACGTTGTTTGACTTTGTTATCCAAGCTTTTCCTCCTCTTTTACTTTGAACAACATGAACCTAGAAAGCATAGACCTAGAAAGCATAGACCTAGAAACTTTAGACCTAGAAACTTCAGACCTAAAAACCACCAATAGACACTACAAACAGGCATACCAGGCGCAGATGCTTTCATCCGTATTATGTTGATACTCTGTTTACGTCAGTCAGCTAGCATACCCACATGCTGCTGAATCGCCGCTACCGTGAAGAATGAACCAAAGACCACAATTCTATCATGTTTAGCGCTGTGACTTAGGGCTGAATCAAATGCAGACTCGATACTTTCTGCAAAATTAAAGCGTTGTTCAGCCATGGATAAATGCTGGCTAATCACTGACGCTGACGCCGCTCGATCATTCCCGCTTAAATTACCACTATACCAACATGTAAAACACCCAGACAACGGTTTGATAATATCGCCAATCACTTTATCTTGCATCAACGCAAATACCGCAATAGTATTCTGATCATCAAGCTGTGTTGATATTAACTTATCCGCCAATAACTGAGCTGCTGCAGGGTTATGAGCAACATCGAAGATGATCTGCCGGTGGCGAATATTTTTTGTTTGGTAGCGCCCCGTTAACTGCAAGGCACTGAGAACACTTTTCACTTCATTTAGCGGTGGCAACAGATCAAGCAAATACAGTGCCTGTAACCCAGCGGCTACACTGGTTAAGGCTAATGCTGGTAACGGTAAGACTTCAGGCCGCGCCTGCGCTGATGATTGCCATTGCCATGCACTGTGATTCACTGCCCGAACAAAAAAATCCTGATTAAGCGTATTTACTGAAGTATGAGTGCAAGCAAAACTTTTCAAACTCTTTGTTAATATGGTTTCAGCAATAACTACTGGCTTATCTGGTCGGCTAATACCTAACTTTTCTATGGCAATTTTTTCTCGATCACTACCTAACCACTCTTCATGGTCGACAGCGATAGAGGTGATAATAGCGATATCCGCATCCACAATATTCACCGCATCTAAGCGTCCGCCTAGACCTACCTCCAACACCACAAAAGGTACTTGCTGCTGTACAAAAATCCACAAGGCAGCCAAGGTAGAAAATTCAAAATAGGTTAATGACAGCCTCTCATGATTAGTATCACGGGCTGCATCGATCGCCGCAAATGCCTGACAGACCAATTCTTCAGTAACGGGCCGACCATCAATGTGAATACGTTCGCAATAATGATGTAAATGCGGTGAGGTGTAAGTGCCTACAGAATACTGTTGCGCCAACAAACATTGCTCGATTGTCTTAACACAAGAGCCTTTACCATTAGTCCCCGCCACCATAAAAACCTGAGCACCAGTAATGGCTAAAGCGCCAGAATGCAGATAATCGATAGCTGTCGATGGTTGCAGCAATTGCAAAAGCTGTGCGACACGGGAAACTCGTTCAAGCCCTAAGTCAATTGCACTGGGGTGTAGAGTTTCTAGCCACGCTAACCAATCAGATAAATATGTAAAGCGTGGCATAGAATTTTCTGGTGTAGATAACAAGCAAAACTTATTGTTAAACCGCTGAATAATACATGAATTTAGACAATAACCCAGATACTTTTTCACGGCTATCTTTACGATGAATAATCATATCGATGGCTCCGTGTTCGAGCAAAAATTCACTCCGCTGAAAGCCTTTGGGTAACTTTTGACGAATGGTTTGCTCAATAATATTCGGGCCAGCAAAGCCCACTCTTGCTCCTGGCTCAGCCGCATTGATATCGCCCAATAAAGCTAAGCTTGCCGACACACCACCATAAACGGGATCCGTCATAAAGGAAATATAAGGCGTACCCTGCTGCTTTAAGCGCTCAATTACAGCACTAGTTTTTGCCATTTGCATTAACGAGATCAATGCTTCCTGCATACGTGCTCCACCGGTTGCAGGGAAACACACAAAGGGGATATTTTCTTGTAGTGCTAATTGAGCCGCACGAGTGAATTTCTCACCCACCACATACCCCATGGAACCACCGTGAAAGGCAAATTCAAACGCTACCGCAACCACAGGCTGACCCTTCAATTGGCCACGCATAGCGACCAATGCATCTTTTTCACCAGTAGATTTTTGTGCTGCAGATAAGCGGTCTTTATACTTTTTAATATCTTTAAAGTTAAGGCGGTCGATAGGCTCAACATCCATTGCCAATTCTTCTCGGCCTTCTTCGTCTAAAAAAATATCCAAACGACGACGAGCACCTATACGAAAGTGATGATCACACTTAGGGCACACATCTAAGTTGCGCTCTAATTCTGGACGATAGAGTACCGAGCTACATTTGACACATTTTTTCCACAGGCCTTCCGGCACTCGATTACTACCGCTACCTTTTGTGCCTGTTCTACTGGGTACAATTTTATCTAACCAACTCATGTTCGTCTCTTTTATTGGGTGCTGTGTTTACGTACCTTAACTAACTACAAGAATAGCCACTTACCGACTAGACTACTAATACTGACTACAACAACTACTGGCTTTATTCACTATCAAGGCCATGACGAATCTCAGCGGCTAATTGGCCAACCGCATTAGCAATGGTCTGAGCATCTTCATTCTCTAGGGTGGCCATTTTATCTACAAATACACTGCCAACAACAGCCCCATCGGCATATTCTGCCACGGCTTTTGCTGAGGCCCCATCTTTTATTCCAAAACCCACACATACGGGCAGGTCTGTATGCTGGCGAATCAAGGTTAACTTAGCTTTTACAGACGCTAAATCTAAGTTCCCTGCGCCGGTAACACCCTTAAGGGAGACATAATAAACGAAACCACTGGCGACTCTCACAATTTCACGAATTCTTTGGATGCTCGTGGTAGGTGCCAACAAAAAGATACTTTCTATCGATACGTTTTTGAGCAGCTGGTTAAGTGAGACGGCTTCTTCTGGAGGCAAATCTACTGTCAGCACTCCATCTACACCAGCCTCTGCCGCATGACTGGCAAACAGGTTGTAACCCATACGCTCAATAGGGTTAGCGTACCCCATTAACACTATAGGCGTGTCATTATCTGTCTCACGAAATTGCTTAACCAGCTTTATCGTACTGCCAAGGCTGACATTGTGCCGCAAGGCTCTCTCATGTCCAAATTGAATCACTGGCCCTTCTGCCATTGGATCAGAAAAAGGAATGCCCAGTTCTATGATATCGGCGCCATTGGCAACCAGTGCATGCATAGCGGCAAGGGTTACATCGGGTCGAGGATCTCCGCTAACGATATACGTGACTAAAGCTTTACGCTTAGCTTCTTTAAGCGCAAGCATGCGCTGATTAATACGATTCATGTTGATCTTCATTTTAAACAGTAATTCCATCTAATGCGGCGACAGTTAAAATATCTTTATCACCACGACCCGACAAGTTGACGATAATGATGCTATCTTTTGGCATTTCTTTTGCCAGCTTTTCGGTATAGGCCAAAGCATGACTCGTTTCTAATGCCGGCATAATACCTTCAACCAAAGTGAGATCACGGAAAGCGGCTAATGCTTCTTGATCATTAATCGCCATATATTTCACTCGGCCTATATCTTTCAACCATGAATGTTCGGGGCCAACACCAGGATAATCTAAACCAGCCGAAACAGAATGAGTATCAATAATCTGGCCGTTTTCATCCTCCATTAAATAGCTACGGCTACCATGTAAGACACCGGGAATACCATCATTTAGAGGGGCTGCATGGCGACCAGTTTCCACGCCATCTCCACCCGCTTCGACGCCAAACATAGCAACTGACTCATCATCCAAGAAGGGATGAAACAAACCGATGGCGTTGGAACCACCACCAACGCAAGCAACCAAAGCATCGGGCAAACGACCCGCTTGCGCCAAACATTGTGCGCGAGCTTCACGACCAATAATCGATTGAAAGTCGCGGACTAATTGTGGGTAAGGATGAGGTCCAGCAACCGTACCAATAATATAAAAGGTATCATCTACATTAGTGACCCAATCACGCATGGCTTCATTCATGGCATCTTTTAGGGTTTTAGTGCCTGACGTCACTGAGTGAACTTTAGCTCCGAGCAATTTCATGCGGTACACGTTTAGCGATTGTCGCTTTACGTCTTCTGCACCCATAAAAATTTCGCACTCTAAACCTAAACGCGCCGCCACGGTAGCGGTTGCTACGCCATGCTGGCCTGCCCCGGTTTCAGCAATCACGCGGGTTTTACCTGAGTATTTGGCTAATAATGCCTGGCCAATAGTATTGTTAACCTTGTGTGCACCGGTATGATTCAAGTCTTCGCGCTTTAGATAAATTTGTGCGCCGCCAGCTCGCTCGCTCCAACGCTCCGCGTGATATAAGGGCGATGGGCGACCTACATAATGCGCCATATCTTTATCAAATTCCGACTGAAACACAGGATCATTCTTTAAGCGCTCATACATTTCTGATAAATCGTCTAATGCAGAAATTAATGTTTCCGACACAAAGCGTCCACCATAGATACCAAAGTGACCCTTTTTGTCGGGGAAACTTGAAAAATCGATGTCCGCTACATTGGTTAAATCATTCACCTAATCTACTCCACTCTTGACCGATAATAATTGTCTAACACCTGACGCCCATCTAAGGGAAATGGTTAAACTGTTTTTGCATTAGCAATAAAGTTAGTCACTTGCTGTGTATTTTTTTTACCCGCTGAAGATTCCACCCCACCACTAACATCAACAGCATAAGGAGACGTTTGCTGGATAGCGGCTTTCACATTAGTCGGCGTTAAGCCTCCCGCTAGAATTATTGGGGGGTAGGCCTCGGCTACTCGCTTCTCTACAGCAGGCACTCTGTCCCAATCAAACACTGCACCGGTCCCACCTGGCACACCTTTTTGATAGGTATCCAGCAGTATGCCTACTGCACTGGCGTATTCCTTTACCGCTATATTAAGATCCACCGTTGCCTGCATACGTATGGCTTTCATATAGGGCCTGTGAAACTGCTCGCAGAACTCTGCGGTTTCGTCACCGTGGAATTGCAATACCTGCAAGGGGACAGCATCCAATACACGCTGAATTAACTCTGCCTCTGCATTAACAAATAAACCCACGGTAGAGATAAATGGACCTACCGATCGAGCAATTTGTGCTGCCGAATCTATTGATACATAACGAGGGCTTGGCTGATAAAATACTAGGCCAATGGCATCCGCACCAGCATCTGCTGCTAACACGCCATCATCGACAGACGTGATACCACATATTTTAACTCGTGGCTGACAAACATCGCGAGGGATCTGATCCAAGGTAATTCCATAGTCGATAAAAATGAAGCGGATATTTTAACAGAATTCCCTAAGCTAAGAAATAAGGCCCTTTCGATCTTATAGGTAAATCATGTTCACTCGGGTAGTCAATTGCCACTAAATAAAGACCATCTGCCGGTGCAGTAATACCTCCACACTTGCGGTCGCGACTATTTAATACCTCCGCCGACCATGACACGGCCTGCTCGCCTGCGGCAATAGTCGTTAAAACACCGACTATATTCCTCACCATATGATAAAGAAATGCACTGGCCTGTACCTCTATAACAATAAAGTCACGTTGGCGAGAAATGTTGATAGCATGCATTTGACGAATCGCGGTATGAGCTTGGCACTGAGCCGCACGAAAAGCACTAAAATCATGCTCACCGACCAAGGCTTTACTGGCATCGATCATTGCATCCAGATCAAGTTTACGTCGATCCCATGTCACATAATGGGTTAACAATGCCGAGGGCGTAGGAGTATTATAAATAACATAGCGGTAAGTGCGATGCTGAGCGCTGAAGCGAGAATGAAATTTTGGGCTCACATTCTTCATCCAACGAATACTAATGCCGTCAGGCAAACGGCCATTAGCCCCGCGTAACCATGCGCGATCTAAACGCTGCGCCATCGTATCAAAATGTATCACTTGATTAGTTGCATGCACACCTGCATCGGTACGTCCCGCGCAAACTAATTTGATGGGCTCGTTGGCAATCTTGCTCAGTGCCTGCTCCAAACCCGATTGAACGGTGGTAGTATCATGAGCCTGGGCCTGAAAACCATGAAAAAGATGGCCAGCATATTCTATGCCTAGCGCTATACGTCGCATCCCCTCAGGGTAGCCACTAGCAAAATTCATATCGCAATTACGCTTGTACGGTTTATTTTTAGGAATCACTTTTTCATACCAATTAATGCGCCATAGAAAGAAACTATTGATAGATTTCAATGTACAAGTAATTATAGAGAGCTGGAAAATAAAAACGACCGCATATAACGGTCGTTTTAGTATTCATACATTAAGGACATACTATGAGGGTTATAAGCCTGATAATAGCGTATTAGCATCCTGTTGCTGTTCTGCACTACCTTCCTCAATAACCTCTTGCAGAATATCTTCCGCGCCTTCTTTATCACCCATATCAATATAGGCTCGCGCCAAATCAAGTTTTGTTTCTACCTCGTCACTATCTTGGCTAAAGCCTAAATCTTCATCCGATAAGCCGCTCTCATCAGCAGGCACTGCTAGCGCTTCGTCCTCACTAATATCAGTTTCGACTAAATCTTCATCAAGATCGAACTCTTCTGGCGTTGACTCTTCACTTACATCCATATCAGCATCTAGCTTTGACATAGGCTCTAGATCCATATCAATTACACCTTCAGGTATCACTTCATCCTCTACTACAGGGTCAATTTCAACCTCAGGTTCTGGCTCTGCTTCCAAGCCTAAGTCAAGTAGACCCTCTGACACATCTTGATCTAATAAAGACTCCATTTCATCAAGCTCTTTATCGAGAGAAACGATATCTATATCTTCAGGAGGAAGATCTAAATTAAAATCGCTTTCACTACCTTCAAGTAAGTCTTCAGCTAAAGCTTCTTTAGGCGTATCTTCCTCGAGTGCAATATCATCAACATTGGCCTCAAGATCAATATCTAATCCATTATCAAGTACTTGTGATGGCTCAGGTATTTCTAGTTCAAGTTCACTTTCTGGCTCATCTAATTCGATGCTGGGCATCTCTGACGCCAAAGTCTCACTTTCTACTAGCTCATTATCACGGGCCGATTCTGGCTCAACTAGAGGTAAATCAAGCTCTATAGTCTCATTATCATCCAACTCTACCTCATCGACTAGTTCCAGCTTTTCTGGCAGCTCCATATCCGACTCTAACTCAGCAGCAGCCTCAAGCTCTTCTCCTGCAGATAACTCTGACAAAAACTCTTCATCAAGATCTAAGTCAAAAACATCAGTTTCATCGGCATCAGCAGAAAGCTCCAACAATAGCTCCTCATCAACCTCAAATTCCAAATCATTAATATCGGCATCAGTACTAATATATTTGTCTGTAGGCTCAATTGAAACCAATTCTGACAACAAGCCTTCATCTAAATCTAGCGCAATGGCTTCTTCAATTTCTAAATCTGGTTTTTGCTGATCCGCCTCTAAGAAGCCCTCACTTTCCTCACCTAGGTCCAGGTCCAGGTCCAGGTCCAGGTCCAATAAATCAGATTCATCGCTGTCATCATTATTACTATGATCCAGACCCAACAAATCTTCTTCGCCCAACTCTAAATCATCCACTCCCTCAAGGTCACCCACTAAATTCTCTTCTAGACTAAGATCAGGCTCATTTAGAGAATAGCTATCGACATCAAACTCAGCAGTATTCGCAATTTGATTGCGTAGTTCTTTTGCTTGCTGATTGGCAGCATCATCGCCCAACGGTAATAATTGTGCATACTGATCATCAAATGCATCTGCATCTTGTGTGCTGACATATAATTTCAACAAGGCTATACGGGCATCAGCATTTTCTGGGTTTTGCTGTAGTTCTTTTTGCAATAGTTCTTCTGCGTTTTCAATTTGCCCTAAGCTAATATAAATTTCCGCTTCAGCGACTACATCCTCTGTTTGCGCCTCTATTGTTTGAGCATCTGTACCATCATCGAGATCATCGAGATCATCGAGATCATCGAGATCATATAGCTCATTAACATCACCACCTTTCTCAAAAGCGCTATCGAGCTCTTCATCTACTAGTGGCAAATCACTATCCAAACTAAAGTCATCATCGCCATCATCATTGGTAGAGCGAACAATGAACCAAATAAGTAGCAATAAAGCTAATAAAGCAATCCCGACAAGCTGAATATGCTCTGTCACCGTAGCCATTATTTTTGCTATTAATGTTTCACTTGTATTGGTATCCGTGGTCAGTGGCGCATCAATATCTTGGCCGTCAACTATCTTTTCAGCAACACTATCATCAGCTGGAGCATTTTGCTCTGAAGTTGCCGGCACTGCTTCAATGTTAACTGGTAGCTTGTCTTGACTTACTTTAGCTGTGGTCAACTCTAACGCTTTAAACTGATCATTAGTTAACGTAACCAACCCTTCTAGCGTTTTAATTTGCTCTTCCAGTTCAGCAACACGTGTCTTTAAGTTGCTATTTACACGTACCGCTTTATCCAGTTCTTCTTGGGCTATAGCTAAATCATTTTGTAGTGATTCCCCTTTGCCGCTGGCACCAGCACCCTTCACCACCTTACCTTTATCTTTACTATCGGCAGACCCTAAGGTTAAGCGCCCTTGCTGTTTAATTGCTGCGGACTTTTTAGGCGCTCGCGCAGGCACTGCGGATAATACTGGCGCTTGCGCCTGCTGTTTCCACGCTTGGGTCTGCTGTCTAACAGCGGCGACCGCTTGTTTAAAACTGGTCTGCTCTATTTCTGCCAAGCTAGGCGCTCTTAGCACCTGCCCTTTACGCAACAAATTAATATTATTACCAATAAAGGCTGTCGGGTTAGCTTCCTGCAAAGCTAACATTGTTTGCTGCACACTGACCGATGAACTGGGACGAAGCTGTAAAGCGATAGCCCACAAAGTATCGCCGTCTTTTACAAGCAGGCTGTCTTTTGGTCTAGAAGCTAGCGGAAAACTTTCTATTGGCCTCGGAACCGGAGCCCCACCCTCCCTCTCCAACTCTTTACGTCGGGCCTCTATCTGCTTAGCTGACGCTAGCGATGTAATAGATTCGGTACGAATCACTTTTTTCGACGTTGATGAAGATGTTAGGTCCTCTTGTTTAATCGGTACTGGTGCAGCCACTTGCTTATTCGGTACATATTGCTCTGTTTTAGCAACCGGCGGTGGTTGAATTTCAAACGACGACTGACGTTCAGCTGCCTGACGAGACAATGTACGAATAAAAGAATCCGCAGCATCTTCGATATTCGAAAACTTAGACGAGTTAGATGCCAACACTCTATCAGGTAGAGGCTGCGCGTTCGCAGGAGGCGATATTTCGGCTGGCCGGCTTACGGGAGGAGATACTGCAGGCGCAACGGGCTTCACCACCTTAACAACGGGTACGGGTAAAGGTGCAGATACTGGCGGCGCTACAGCCACTTGAACTGGCTGCTCTGCTTCAAAAACCGGAAGGTCCAATAGCACAGTATATTCACGTAATAGGCGACCACTTGGCCACTGTAGGTCAACTAAAAAGTTCAGGTAAGGTTCTTGTACTGGCTTTGTTGAAGTGACTTTAATATAAGCATTATTTGGGTTGGTAATAACAATACTAAAACGTAAATCAGTAAGAAAAAAATCACGGTCCAAACCTATACGGGTAAAATCTTCTTGAGAGGCAAGGCTAATCAGCATTTCCTCTGCCGATAGATTTTGGGGCTGCAATAATCGAATTTCGGCATTCAGTGGCTCGTTATATGACGATTTTAACGTCACCTCACCCAAGCCTAAAGCAAAGCTAAAGGCTGAGGCCATAAGCCCCACTAAACCGACAATAAGTATGCTTAACTGGCGAAGCCCCATGGATTTACCCTTATCATTGAACATCAAGTTACTCTATCAATATTATAGTTTTATTTATCATTACATATTTTAATAACGTTACTGCATGTCCGTATTTGAAAAAAACAATCAACATAAACTCGAATAAACTTTCACTATCAGCGCTAAGTATTCATTATAAATAGCTTTTTTTCAACTCTTCTGCGATTAGAATGGTATTTAATGCCGCACCTTTTCGCACATTATCTGCAACCAACCATAAGTTAACGCCGCGACTATGACTCATATCATTACGAATACGACTAACAAATATATCGTCATTACCTGCTGCTGTAGTCACTGGCGTAGCAAATTCTTGGGCTTCATTATCATCTAAAACTTTGATTTCATTGTTATTTTCCAATAATTTCCGAACTTCTTCTGCATCGATAGGATCACCCGTCTCGATGGTGACTGCCATACTATCCGCATAAAAAACAGGCACTTGGATACAAGTCACATTTATTTGCAGCAGAGGGTCATTGATAATCGCTTTTGTCTGCTCCAACATACATACCTCAGCGGTAGAATGGCCATTTTCATCGACTTCACCTACATTGGGCAGTACATTAAAAGCAATCTGCTGCTTATAGAACTTAGGCTCAGCACCCTGCCCATTCAACAAACTGGCGGTTTGTGTGGCGAGTTCATTGATGGCTTTTTTACCGTGGCGAGAGACCGAGTCATAGGCGGTAACATTCACGCGCTGTATACCTACGGCATCATAAATAGGTTTTAACACCGTCCATAGACTCACTACCGAGCTATCTGGGTTAATCACTAAGGAAGGCTTTTCAAGCTGCTTGAAGAGATCTCCATTCACACTAGGGATAATCAATGGTGCGCCAGACGCAGTAAATGCCTGACTATTATCAATTACCATACAACCTGCGGCCTGCGCCTTAGGGACATATTCTAAGGAAACGGCATCGGTAGCCACAAAAATAGCCATCTGCACTTGTGAAAAATCGAAATTCTCTAGCAGGTTCACCATAAGCGGCTTACTACGGAACTGTAAACTCGTACCCGCAGTTCGCTCACTAGACAGTAAATAGAGCGTTTTAACGGGAAAAGTACTTTTCCCTAACAACTCAACAACCACTTCACCCACGGCACCGGTTGCGCCAATAATGGCAAGATCAATTGTATCCACACACACCTCTTAATTAAAATGAAACTTAACTCTAAAAACCACCTCAGGAACCCATACCAAAAATCATAGGTGAGCGTGAGAGCGCTTCACCGGCAGAGGTATCTTTCAACAGTTTAAGTGTAGCGTTTATTAACGCTTAAGTAGAATTTTCAACATTCTTCGCAATGGCTCAGCAGCACCCCATAGCAACTGATCACCCACAGTAAATGCGCTGAGGTACTCTGGCCCCATATGCATTTTCCGTAAACGCCCAACAGGAACCGCCAAAGTGCCAGTGACCGCTGTTGGAGTCAGCTCTGCTAGACTTTCTTCTTTGTGGTTAGGCACAACCTTTACCCAAGCATTAGCATTAGCAATCAAGGCTTCGATTTCATCCATCGGGATATCTTGCTTTAATTTAATGGTCAAGGCTTGGCTATGACAACGCATGGCCCCCACTCTTACGCACACACCATCAACAGGAATATTAGGTATTAGACCAGCAATATCCGCTTCATAGGATGCACCTATGATTTTATTAGTTTCAGCATCGGCCTTCCATTCCTCACGGCTTTGCCCACTATCCAGCTCACTATCAATGTAAGGCAGCACACTACCCGCCAATGGCACGCCAAAATTATCTTGAGGCAAACTACCATCACGCATTTTATCCGCAATTTTTTTATCAATGGCTAGAATAGCGGATGCAGGATCGGCTAACTCTTCAGCGACCGAATCTCTCAATGCGCCCATCTGTGCAATCAACTCACGCATATGACGAGCACCACCACCACTAGCTGCCTGATACGTCATTGCAGAAATCCACTCAACATGCCCAGCATTAATCAAACCGCCAATCGCCATCAACATCAAGCTGACCGTGCAATTTCCGCCAATAAAGTTTTTGATCCCCGCATCTAAAGCATTATCAATAACATGGGAATTCACTGGGTCCAACACGATCACAGCATCATCTTGCATCCGTAAAAAAGAGGCAGCATCAACCCAATAACCATTCCAGCCGGATTCACGTAGCGGAGTAAACACCGCTTGGGTGTAATCGCCACCTTGACAGGAAATAATAATGTCCATTTTGGCCAGTTCAGCAATATCATTGGCGTCTTTAAGGGCGTCGAGAATTTTACCAATATTAGGGCCCGTGCCACCCACATTTGAGGTAGTAAAAAAGACCGGCTCTATCGCTGCAAAATCATCTTCTTCAAGCATACGCCCCATTAATACGGAACCCACCATTCCACGCCAACCTACAAAACCAACTTTCATGAACATCAACTCTCTAAAATAAAAACCGTTAAAAAAATCTTCTTAAATTTCGCTAAGCAACAGCCCTGCAGTTTATCGCAGAACAGCTTAATAAAAAACTAAAAGTCTTAAAAACCAGTGATTTAGGTGCTTACAGGCAGCTAATGATAGACCTTTAACCTAGAAACGGCTATTGGCGCGAGAAAGCGGTAGAGTTAATTGGAGCGCCTAGTAAATTTTAGCCTCGCGTGGCGGCCTTATCAGTCGAAAGCGAATACTAAAATTTACTAGCCACTCCAATTAACTGCGTAGACTTTCGTGATTCGATTAGCGTTTTTAGGTTTAACATTATGCTAGAATGCGCAGCCTTAAAACACCTTCAATTACTCACAATGACTACTGTTCAACACACTATGCAAAACCTTAGTTTTATACTAATAAACACCCTATTAAGCCCTTTCGCATTTTTACCGTTACGCTGGTCTCAAGCTATAGGTGCCTACCTAGGTTTAGCATTAATAAAGCACAATCGTAAACGTGCACACATTGCCCTCAGCAACATCCGCACCTGCTTTCCAGAAAAAACCGCTAAAAAGCAACAAGAACTGCTTAACATGACCGCTATAGAAGCGGGAAAGTGGTTTATGGAAGCGCCGTATATTTGGTTTAGGAAGCCCCAGTACCTTATCGATAAAGTCACTGTGCGTAATCCAGAATTACTGCAACTCGCCCATCAAAAAGGTCGTGGCGTTGTCATTGTTTTACCCCATCAAGGCAATTGGGAATTACTCAATTTTTATGTTCCACGGCACTACTCCTTTGGCGCGATGTATCGCCCCATTAAATCGCCATTATTTGAAAGAATTATTTTTAATGGCCGCTCTCGCCTAGGTACCTCTATGTTTGCCGCCAACCCAAAAGGCGTAAGGCAAGCCCTTAAAGCCTTAAAGAAAAATAGCGTAGTAGCGATATTGTCGGATCACTTACCTTCTGAAAATGCAGGGGTCCACGCGCCTTTTTTTGGTCGCCTGGCACTAACCGGAAAACTGACTCACTCATTGATTAAGCACAATTTATCTGAGGTATTAATTGCCTCGGTTTTACGCAAGCCAGAAGGCCAAGGCTTTGAAATTAGTTTTGCAGACATTCCGGGAATGGACGTTGCAGACGCAGTAGTTGCCGCTACAGCACTCAATCAAGCAATAGAGAAAAGTATCTTATTGGCGCCCGAACAATATCAGTGGGTTTATCGGCGCTTTGCAAAACCGCCAAAAGGAATGAAAAGTATTTACGAGGATTGTTAGTTTTAGAAGCTACAAGCCTCACGAAAAGATAGTTTCTTACTACCATCACTTGAGGCTTTAGACTATTTTAACCTAGCGCTTTAACCACCGCATCACCCATCTCCGAGGTGCTCACTTTAGTCATACCTGCCGACATTCCCTGCGGAAGGATATCCGCAGTACGTAAACCCTGATCAAGTACCTCGCCTACCGCTTTAGCAATAGCATCTGCCGCATCTGCCATACCTAATGAGTAACGCAATAACATTTCTAATGACAAAATAGTAGCTAGTGGGTTAGCGATGCCTTGATTCGCAATATCAGGTGCCGAACCATGCACAGGCTCATACATACCTAAACCTTCACTGTTCAATGATGCAGAGGGTAACATACCAATAGAACCCGTTAGCATGGCAGCACAATCCGATAAAATATCGCCAAATAAATTACCCGTCACCAGAACATCGAATTGTTTTGGCGCGCGCACTAATTGCATCGCCGCATTATCGACATACATATGTGACAATTCAACATCGGGATAATCCGCCGCTAAACTTTCTATCACTTCCCGCCACAAGCCTGACACTTCTAGCACGTTGGCTTTATCAACCGAACATAAGCGTTTGCCACGCTTTTGGGCAATTTCAAATGCGTTGCGGCCAATGCGTTCCACCTCACTTTCACTATAAACTAAGGTGTTGTAGCCTTGACGCTCACCACTCTCTAGTACCCGGACACCTCGCGGCTCACCAAAATAAATGCCACCAGTTAGCTCACGCACAATTAGAATATCTAAACCTTCTACTAGCTCTCGCTTCAATGAAGAAGCATCTGCTAACTGTGGATATAAAATAGCAGGGCGCAAATTAGAAAACAAATCTAATTCTGCACGAATTTTTAACAAGCCTTTTTCTGGTCGAATAGCACGATTTAAGCTATCCCACTTAGGGCCACCGACCGCGCCTAATAAAATGCCGTCGCTAGCACGCGCTTTAGCAATGGTTTCATCGGTCAGCGGCACACCGTGGGCATCAATCGCACAACCACCCATCAAGTCATGTTCATAATTCACACTGAGGTTCATTTTTTCATTTAAGCAATCAAGTACTTTAACCGCTTCTTTAACAATTTCAGGGCCGATACCATCACCGGCGAGTAGTAGGATGCTCTTTGACATGGTAAAAACCTTTTATATAATCGTGTTTTTAGTTATGAGGTGCCCAAAGGGACTAAAGATAAAAAGCCCAGCGGTAAAATTAGGCTTTATTTTCACTCAATCAAGGACTCTCTCCTTAGATCTCCGCGCCCTCAATAATAATAAAGTCTGTCTCAGCATTGGCATTACGGATGACTTTCGCTTGCTGATATTCGGGGCTGTCATAACAAGCCTTTGCGGTTTTCATATCCGTAAATTCAACCACTACATTCCTCTCCCGATGCTCACCCTCTTTCACCTCATAAGTTCCGCCACGAACCAAAAACTTTGCCCCGAACTTTTCAAAGGCCAGCTTCGCCGCGGCCAAATAATCGGGATATTGCGCTGCATTTGTAACACTCACACGAACAATCCAATATGCTTTTTTCATATTTATTTCCTTTAGTTTATATAAAAAATTATATTTTCATCTGGATTAGCACTGACGCCGCTCTACATGGCTGAAACCACCCAAGCATAGGCCATCTTATCAGACCAGCCAGCACCGATTCCGCATGCTAACCTAACCCTTAATCGCATTAAACAACCAAGGAGAACTTGCCTTCACATTAGCTTCGTAAGTACGTATCGCATCGGTATCTTCTAAGGTTAACGCAATATCATCCAAACCACTCAGTAAGCAATGGCGACGGAATTCATCGAGTTCAAAAGAAAAGGCATCTCCAGAAGGCGTTATCACTTGTAAGCTTTCTAAATCGACTGTTAGCTGATATCCCTCAACGGCATACATTTCGTCAAACAGTTGATCCACTATTTTTTCTTCTAGAACAACCGGTAACAAACCATTTTTAAACGAGTTATTGTAAAAAATATCCGCATAACTCGATGCGATAATAGCACGAAAACCGTAGTCATCTAGTGCCCAAGGAGCATGTTCACGACTGGAACCACAACCAAAATTTTCTCTAGCCAACAACACACTGGCGCCCTGATAACGCGAAAAATTTAAAGGAAAGTCTAGATTTAACGGCCGCCCTTCACATGACTGATCCGGAAATCCTTCATCTAAATAACGTAATTCATCAAAACAATTTTTACCAAAACCACTACGTTTAATTGATTTTAAAAATTGTTTTGGAATAATCATATCCGTATCAACATTCGCGCGATCCATCGGTGCGGCAATGCCAGTGTGGGTGGTGAATGATTTCATATTTTTTCTCAATGGGTTGATGTTGCTATGTATAGCTGTTCTTTTTAAGTGTTAGACGTGAGATGTCCAACGCAAGCCGCTGCCGCTTATAAAGCCTCTCGCGTCTCGCGTTGGATGTCTCACCGGGAGTTCGTCAGAACTCCCTAACATCCACAAAGTACCCCGCTATTGCCGCTGCCGCTGCCATTTCTGGGCTGACCAAATGTGTGCGGCCGCCATACCCTTGTCGACCTTCGAAATTACGATTGGAGGTTGAGGCGCAATGCTCTCCTGCCCCCAACTTATCAGCATTCATCGCAAGACACATAGAACAACCAGGCTCCCGCCACTGCAAACCTGCCTCAGTAAAAATTACATCTAGACCTTCTGCTTCCGCCTGCGCCTTTACTACTCCAGAACCAGGAACAACTATGGCTTCTTTAATACTATCAGCTTTCTTACGGCCTTTAACCACGGCCGCCGCTGCACGCATATCCTCTATTCGAGAGTTGGTACAAGAACCAATAAAAACACGATCTAGCTGAATGTCAGTCATCTTTTGTCCCGCCGACAGCCCCATATATTCAAGCGCTCGTAGCATTCCCGTTTTTTTCACGGCATCATTTTCTGCATCGGGATCAGGCACACAATCAAGCACCGAAACGACCATTTCAGGGGAGGTACCCCAGCTGACCTGAGGCAAAATTTCACTGCCCTCTACTTCAACGGTAATATCAAATACCGCATCAACATCGCTGACCAATTCACGCCATGCGCTAAGTGCAAGGTTCCAATCGTTACCTTTTGGAGCAAAATCTCTACCCTCAACATAATGAATAGTGGTTTCATCAACCGCCACCATACCCGCACGAGCACCGGCCTCAATCGCCATATTACACACCGTCATACGCCCTTCCATCGACATATCACGAAAGACTTGCCCTCCGAATTCGATCGCACAACCATTGCCACCTGATGTACCAATCTTAGCGATAATTGCTAGCACTACATCTTTAGGCGTAATTCCCTTACCCAAATTGCCGTTCACCTTAACCAGCATATTTTTCATTTTTTTAGCCACTAAACACTGTGTTGCCAACACATGCTCAACTTCGCTAGTGCCAATGCCGTGAGCTAATGCGCCTAAAGCGCCGTTGGTTGCCGTATGGGAGTCACCACACACCACCGTCATCCCCGGTAAGCAGGCACCAGACTCTGGACCAATCACATGAACTATACCCTGACGACGATCATTAATTTTGAATTCCGTAATGCCAAAACTATCGCAGTTATCATCCAAGGTTTTCACTTGAATTTTTGATACTGGATCAGCAATACCATCAATGCCTGAGGCACGCTCTTTAGTCGTCGTCGGCACATTATGGTCAGGGGTAGCGAGAATACTATCCACACGCCATAACTGACGCCCTGCGAGGCGCAAGCCTTCAAACGCTTGCGGACTAGTGACCTCATGGACGATGTGACGATCGATATAAATTAACGCGGAACCATCATCACGCTGCTTAACAAGATGGGCATCCCACAATTTATCGTATAAGGTTTTCGCTGTCGCTGTCATTTGCATTCTCTAGTTAAGGAGCCATTCTCTAATTACAGAGCCTCTAGCTTAAACCTAAATACCGCAGTTGAATCTACTGCGGTATTTAGGTTTAAGAAGGGTTTGATTAAAATTTCACTTTGATTCACATTACTCTACGCCCCAGAACACCATAAAACAAATTCATAGTTTTTATAATTTACATTCCCACTAGGAATAGATATGATATTGCGATGGACACTCACTTATTACACGCTTTTTTAATCGTCGCTGACCAGCAATCGTTCTCCTTGGCGGCAAAGCATCTCTCTCTAACCCAGCCCGCAGTTAGCAAACGTATTGCTTTACTAGAAGAGCAATTGGGCACATTATTATTTGATCGAATCGGTAGAAATATCGCCTTAACGGAAGCCGGCTGTACTTTATTACCTCACGCTAAACGGCTTGTGGATGACAATGAAAAAACACTGCGCTTAATGAAAGACCGGCAAGGTACCGTTGGCGGTTCATTGCGTATTGCCACTAGCCATCATATCGGTGTTCATCGCCTACCCCCCTTCCTTAAAGCCTATACGCAACAATATCCTGAGGTGTATTTACAGTTGCACTTCATCGATTCTGAGCAAGCTATTGAGGCGATATTACAAGGAGAATTTGACCTTGCCTTAATTACCTTGCCTGAAGCAAATAAAGAGGATGGTAGTGATCCGATACAGCAACACAAGCTCTGGCATGACCCGATGCATTTTGTTGTCGGCCTGCATCACCCACTTTATGAGGCAGGAAGTAAAGGCAAAACGATAACACCATCAATAACACTTCAGCAGCTCGCTGAACATCCTGCTATTTTACCCGATACCAATACCCGCACTACGCAATTAGTTAAGCAATTGTTTTCACGAAAAGGGCTAACGCCCAATATTACAATGACGACGAATCACTTAGACGCGATTAAAATGATGGTGGGAGTAGGCTTGGGCTGGAGCGCCCTACCTGAGCGGTTGATTGACAAGAGCTTGTACCAACTACCGATAAAAAAAATCACTTTGGAGCGCGAACTCGGCTGCATTCATCACCGTCATCGCTCGCTAAGTAATGCTGCCCGAGCAATGCTTGGCTGCTTGCAAGCAGCCAAGTAAAAAGCTCAAGATGACATGCGTCGCCATGCGAGGACTTGCCTTTGTTAAGCACCTAGCTTTGATCAATACCCCCTAATTGTGTTGACGCTATAGCTCGACGATCAAAGCCAGATAGCCTAATAAAAGATGTCGCCTCACAAATTGCATAGCAGCATATTTTTGGCTGCTACCATGCAGGCGCAACAGCCGAAAGATAAGTAATATAAGCAGAAAGTAGCGATTGCTGTGCGGTTATTCCACTGATTTCTGCAGACACTCGCGTCTGCTCTGCCACAATAACAGACGTATAATCAAGTTCTCCTGCTTTAAACCTAGAAACGGCAGTTGAGTCACGAAAGTCTGCACAAGTTATTGATGCACCTAGAAAATCTTAGTATTCGCTCACGACCAATAAGGTCGCTACGCGATACTAACTTATGTTGCTAGGGAAAGTCCTATGCACACCAATAACTCCCCTAGAGGGGCCTACTTTTGGTGCACCGCTTTTTCGCGCCAACTGCCGTTTCTAGGATTAATAATTGATCCATACGATCAACATTTTCTGCCCGGCGGCTCACACTCGCTTGCGTAAGCTGAATACGAGCACTCACGAATCGATAATAACTTTGTACCACTTGCCCCACAATAACGCGCAACCCGCATCCAAATCAATTTCAAACGTTAAGGTTTGCATATTTTTCGATGTTGGGTAAACAGTTTGTTGTGCAACGCCATCGATATAAACTGTGAAACCATTGGTACTTGCATCATTACCACGCATTGCATAATCAACACTAAATTGATAAGTGCCCGCTTCGGTAACATTTACTTCTTGGCAAATAATCGCATTAGCATGGGCATCTAATTCAACTACTGCATTATCTGCCGCATTGATAGTGCCACCAACAGCGCCTTCTTGGTTTTCAATGTTATCTTGAAGTGCAACCCACCATCAATTGAGGCAAATGTATCCCCAGAGTTGGCCGTTAAGTTATCGTTAGTTAATCCTGGGGGCGATTCAAAATCACCATTAACAACAAGGTTAGCACCTAGGACGCATACTTCATCGTCAATGCCGTTATCGTTGACGTCTTCAAAAACATGACCAGTGATAGAGCCTGACTCATCGCCCTCGTCGCCTTCATTGCCTTCATCGTTCTCATCACCTTCATTCCCTTCGTTGCCACCACGACCCCAATGACGACCTTCGTTGCCTTCGTGCGAATGATATCTTGACATGAGATTTCCTGTAATAAGTTTAATTATAGTTATGCTTGAAAGCGCTAAATAAAGCGAAGCTGATGCAATCTTTCAGACGGGAAAAGAGGTTAACAAACAACCCAATAGACCCAAAAACGAGAACTGCGCCACATAATTTGGAGGCATTACGGCAAATAAGTCCCTTAAGAACAATATACTGCACTGCAAAATTGATTCGATTTTGGAATGCTCTATAACTTATCTATTCCAAAAAGAAATATAAAGTTGCTATATTTCGCGTAAGGAGGGAAGGAAGGATAGGATGTGTAGTGGGGATAATTACTGATGTCGCCAATATAAAATGCGGTCGTGGCCACGATAAGTTTTAAAACTCATGGTCGCGGTGGGCAAAGCGGTATCGTCATTATCATTACCATTTTGCCCCCAATCAAAACGTAACCAATCGATACTGCTTAAATCTACATGCATCGTAAAACTCGTATTGGTAATACCAATACCTGGAGCAGAAAAGCGTAAACCCGCATCCCCGCTGACAAAGCCAACTTCACTAGCAGACAACACAGCAAATTGTGCGCTGCTTGTACCCCCACCAAGGTCTATTGATAAAGCAGCATCGCTATTAATCGCATTGGCATTAAGTTGAATAACTCCTCGAGGTAATGCGCTACAATCATCATAGATATTCGTCACAAATTGCTGACCGTTCCAATACTCAGTAGTAAATTTCACCGGTAATGCCGCTGTTTCTGGGCCATAAGCATTCAGTAAATTTAAGCGGCCATAATAAAACGAGGCACTGCCTAGTGTCGCCGCATTGCAATCTGTACTCGCCACACAATCATCACTAGTGGCGGCATTAACATCCGCATTGTTTATTTCAGCATCATCAATATCATCGACACTCACTGCCAACAACAAGTTATTTAACGGGGATTCACGACTATTTGAGCGAGAAAAGCTCGCCGCATTATCTATGAGTGTATAATCTCCGCTAATCCAGTCTGCTGATGCTACGGATAAACGCGAACCCATGTCATTACCATCGTTCGATTGCTCAATATGGTAATTTATCGCGCCCACTAGATAGCCTAATCCAGAGTCATAATTAGTCAGCGTATTTCCGTCACTGGCTATTGCGCTAAGAGTATAAGCAACCGATAAGTCAGGCTGAGACAAATAGGTAAAATTACTACAACTATCACTCACACTCTCACTACTTAAGAAAAAGCTGTCAGGATAAAAGCGCCCCACTGTGCCACTAGCAGCGCTAGTAATATTCCCTGAGCCTAAGTAATCACCATCGGCAATGGCTGTCTTCAATGTAATACTACCTACCTCGTTCCAACTCAGCGTTGTATTTTGAAAAGTACTGCCGTCAGTATCATAATCTAAACGATAGTCACATTGTTTACGTACATTAATAGGATTACCAAAAACACTATTGGTACAGGCAATAGAGCCCGTGACATTATCTATCAGAGTATAAACATCATTTTTACCATAGCGAACAGTTGCTGATGAAGGCACATTACAAGTCCCAAATTCAGGCGTACAATAAACCCACACACTGGAATTAGCGCCATCTTTTATAAAACTACTCGGGTTACTTAAACTACCCACATTACCGCCTATGGGAAAAACTAAAGAATCAATAGTCAAAGTCAACGATTCCGGGATTAATTCATTACCAAAATTTGGCGTAACACCACCCAAGGCATTTAATGCTTTTACATCGACACTAAATTCCTCTCCCGCAGCAGTAAACCCACTACCAGAACTAGTCGTGGATGGGTTATTACTCACCGTAATTGAAAAATCATCTGGCTGGACAATAAAATGATTGGACGAGCCCTGAATATTGCTATCAGTCTCTGTAGCCACAATAGCAATTTGTCCTACATCATCGTAACGAGAACTTAGCCATGCCTGCCCATTGGTGAATACAATGTTGCCAGAACCACTAATAGTTAACGCGCCGACACTGGGGTTAATATAGCTGGCACTCACAGCAATATTTTTATTACCCGTATAGGTTTCGATAATGCCACATTCACCAGAATTAGGATTAGTACCATAGGCGGCAAGGTGTAGATTAAAACTTTGAGCAGAAACTTGAGTGCCTATGGGATCATTAATCGGAGTTATCGGTGGATTGCTTAATGCCGATGTAGTAATACTAAATCCGGTTGCCGAAAAATATAAATCGCCTTCAGTATCATCATCCCTAATCATGCCATCATAAACATCAACATTGATGCTCTCCGCCCCCTCTAAATAAGACAGTGCAAAAGTCGCTATACCATAATCATTACTTGAAAAGGTGTAAGTCGCTAAACCATCATCCCCTACACCATCGATTAACACACCATGAGCAGACGCAATTGACCAGCTGCCATTGCCTGTTTGCGTATCTAAAGTAATGCCACCCACATAATCTGACATTACTGTATTAGTGCTAGTATAAGCTGTCACCATAATAGATTCGCCTAAACAATAACTCGCGCTATTATCATGATCATTCACAAAATGCCCTAGACTAATCACACCACAATTGGCTACGGATCCATCCCAATGATTACCGGCTAATTGGTTACTATATATTGATTGAATATCTTCTGCAGACAATACCGAGTCAAAAATTAACATTTCGTCTAGCTCACCTTGATAGTAAGCCGGTGTTCCTGCCGTATCCTCAATACGACCAATACTACTAAAACTTAACAGGGTTTTATTTGGCAAACCAGTACCAGACCGTCTTAGTACTCCATTAATATATATTTGTAATTGCAGAGTGGATATATCTCTAGTCAACACAATATGCTGCCAAGTTCCATTCACAATAGAAGCTGATGATGGAGAGACCACATGATAACCGCCACCCACCCCAAGACCTAAGCGTCCGTCTGCGCGTAAATAACCCCAAAAAATATCATTACTCGCATGGGCCTGTTCAATTCCCGTAATACCTGGCGCTCGCCAATAATTGTTGTCACCTAATTGTGAAGTTTTCATCCAAAAACTTAGCGTTGCCGTTGAATGTAAATAGCTATCAATGCCCGTAACGGTAAGATAATCATCCTCGCCATCAAATTTAGCGGCACGGCATACCTGTCCCGCCGCTATCGTAGAAGCGCCATTTACCGAAAAACCATGCAACCCTGTGCTAGAACTATCAATAACTTCAGCGGTACTTCCACCCCAGCCACTTTCATCAAAGTGCCACTCGGCAACGGGCGCAATACTAGTAGAATTAAGTGTGACATCATCGAAAGCAACCCAGCCCGTTAACGATATATCAGCAGGTTCTTTAGCCACTAAACGGATTTGAATTGGCAAGCCATCATATACCGAAGCAGATGGGTTAGCGGCATAGCTAACCGAGGCCGTCACAAAGCCATTAACGGGGACCGTTTGACTGTTATCATCAACCGCCAAAATAGTCCCTCCCGTCACTTGTCCCGCATAGATAGCACCATCAATAGCCGTGCCGCCAACCACAAACTGCAGCTGGTATCCGTGCCAACTTGGCGAGTAATTAATGCTGCCACCCTCATCAACACCAGCAGGCAAGCGCCCTACCTTAGCCGTTAATGTATAGGATAACGTGGAATCAAAAGTCGTCGTCAGTAATTGCGTCGCCGCTTCAAATGTTCTAGCTGGATCATTGTAACGGCTTCTCACCACTACCACATATTTACCCTCGGCAGCATTGCCATCAAAAGCTACATCTGCAATACCTTGAATCAATTCGTCAACACCCAATACACCAGGGTTCCATATTCTTAAGGGCCCGCCATTGCTACTAGTGTCGAAATGACGCCAAGACTCTGCCCCCCATTGATTATATTTATCGGTACCTTCGGTTAAAGCATCAAATGTTTCTCTATCTTCAAAACCTGCATTAGGAATAGTCACTGGAATTGCACTAACGGGATAAGCGCTGAACAATAAAATCAACACCAATAATAATTGGCCCCATGATGATTTGAAGGCTATACACGAAGGAACAATGTTCTTCGAGGGAGTTTGTATTTGATACAAAAAGAATAATCGTGCAGTTATTAACTCACCTATCATAAGCTAGCACCAACCTCAATACGGTGCTGAGATATGACAGGTTCCACACCACATTGCGCCGCACTATTTAGCGTGTAAAAACTATGTGTAATGCCGGATATACCTAGATAGTGAGCGCTATTATTATTATCACAAACCCCATTATTCTCATAACGGCACTCACACGATACCGTCACCACACAATTTTTTAAGCCTACAACATTTAGAGTTTGTGAAATACTCATTGCTGCACAGCGCCCATCCACTAACTGCCTATCGCTATCTAAGTAAAATAATTCATGTAAGCCAGCCTGTGCACCACTTTCTGTCGCATAAAATGTTTGTGCTGAGATACTATTTAATAAATAGGTGGACGTGCTTTGGGAGACTTTTTTTGAGATGATAATTGCCATACCACCCAGCACGACAATAATGAATAAGGCAACAGGCAACAAAAAACCTTTTTGATTCTTATGCTGTACATTAAGGTACATTACGTACCACCACTTGTTTAATCGATTCAAGACGATTGTCGTCCTGCGAAAACAATAAGGAAAGGGTAACGCGTATATTGCGGTCTTCTACTGCTGAAGAAATACTGAACACTTGCCCCAAAGCAGATGCTGACTTCGACAACAAATCATACGCGCCAGCCACATTGACTATAGAATTTTCGATAGAGAATTTTCGATATAAACGCAGTTCATTATTCACCAAGCAAAAAGCACTAGGTGCCTCTACAATATAAAAACGCTGGGTAATAGAGTTTCTTAGCCATTGTTTATCGCTAAGGAGAGTTATGCTGTTTGTTGTCGTTGAACTAATAGCTGCTATGGAACCTGGAGAAAAGCCAAATAACTCATCGCTACTGTTAGCGGCAATAGCAAGATAATCACTATCTCCACCGCTAACGATGAAAGGAGAAACCTGAATGGGGGTAATACTGCCAGAAGAAAAGGCGCCATTAATCACACTGGGTAAAATATCTAAATATAAACCACTGGAAACAATAGGCATAAACTGTAAACAACTCCCATCATTACTTAAACGAGTACTATAGGGCAACGCATTACGTAATCGTCTCACCATATATTCTGTGGATAAAATACTTTCTGCCAATAAGCTATTTTTACTATTTACTGAAACAAAACTTCGCATAGTGCTAATAACGAAGGCGGTAGTAAAAGAAGCAATAATACCCAGAATGACCATGACTAAAATTATTTCAACGAGTGTAAAGCCAACATTATTTTTTAGACTTTTCATTTTCACACCATTAAAAATTAAACCGATAAACTGATAACGTCATCGACTGCCCTTGTGGTGAGCTTACGGTCACACTCACTAATTTTGCATTTTCTGCAGACAAACCAAAATCAACACCCGCATTCACTACTGACATACTGCGGCTATAACCTAGCAGTGGAACATCTGCATAACCATGAAAATCATCCACATCATCCAAGCTATTGATATCGGTAATCACCTCTCCTGTATCCAAGCCTATACCAGCACACACTATACTGACACCACATGTGGGGACCCCACCTGTGGGTGTGTTTTCATCATACTTTCTAGATAAGGTTTCATCCAATTGTGCTTGCGCCATGGCGATTAATTGACTGTTGATCAACGGGTCTTGCATGCGCACCACGGAATACTGAAACACACTAGCCATAGCGACAATACTGACACCCACAACAACAATAAAGGCAATCAATTCAATTAAGGTAAAACCTCTGGAAATTCTAGTAAGCATAGCCAACGCCACTAATAGTAATCGTTGAGGTAAGCACACCTTCAGATAGAACTAAACTATGAACCTCGGTTTCCCCTAAGCGATTAAAATCTAAAATCCCCACACCCGAAGTAATACTAACTGACTCTTTTAATGTAACCGGATAGATTTGATGCCCACTAGCGATACTGGCATTATTCACTTGCACATCAATGGTATTTTCAGTCGAAATAAATCGCACTAGTGAACCACCATCACTGCGTGCCATGGCAGTTTCACGTGCAAAAACTAAAGCGGCTAACACATCACTCTTAGCCGCTTGTAAATTAATGTCGGAAGGAGAAAAACGAATGGAAACCGTAGCCGCCAAGATACCCACAATAATAATTACTGCAATTAATTCAATTAGAGTAAAACCTGACTGACGAACATTGGCCTTTAGTATGCGGTTCACAATGACCTCTAAGGGGAAATAAGATGAATATTGTTAATATCAAGTATAGTAGAGGATTCCTGATGCGCTGCATTATCACAAGTGGTCTCTACAGATTTATCGGGGAGCGGTGCTCGCGATGACGGAGCCTGAGCGGTTCGAGGAGTTTGATGGGTGGAATTTGGGCTTGTTTCTCCATCAGCAATGGGTGTTATTTCCCAACATCCTATTTTAAGAACACTTGCTTTTCGGTCAACTTGCTGGCTTGCTATCAATTCTATGATCATACAATTCGATCTATGACCAACCCCGAATAACTAGAGGATTCTCAGGAATGGTTGCGGCGGCAGGGGGAGAAGTTGATGGTTGAGTTGGTCGAGGTTAAACATTCACTCAAAGTCTCAAACGACAAAGGCGCGAACCTAAACAGTCCGCGCCTTTTAATTTTTATCTAATCCCAATTTTAATTTTGGATAAGGACAAACCAATTATCTTTCAATAAGACCCATTCTACTCCCTTAAAATTATCCTCATAATTTAGAAGAGTTTTATCAGGAAAATAACCATATAAAATATCCTCTCCATGCTCAGAAAATATTACATAACCATCATTTGCACTGACCGAATAGTCAATAAATTGATCTGGAGTTTTTACCTCCTCGCTCTTCAATAAAGAAATAGCATATTTTTCTGCACTATAACTATAAAACAATAACCAGCGCTGGTTTTCATTCATAAAAACAAAAATCACCAGATATAACATAAGTGCAGAAAAGATAAGCGCAGAAAAAATAGCTTTCATAATTATGGGCCTGCCCATCCAGACGTGAATATAGTTAAAGTCACTCCGCCGTGACCATAATTTCTATTAAACATTTCATTCAGCGCATCGTTAGTTCCACGATCAGATACCATACACGCTAAAGATGTTCCAGAGGATGTACCATTTCTTCCTTCGTGGAATTGTGCTCCCGTTGTTATGGATCCATCAGAATATCGAATTGTATTCCAATCATCAGTATTCGATATTGTTGGATTGCCTGCATTTGCATTTCGATCAAAAAGCCAATTAGTCGGTGTATTGGGCAATGTTGGCCTAGGTGTAACATTATAGACACCAGACTCAACCTGATTAAAGTTTGTTGTATCGTTATTGAAATTACCCGTAATGGCAGGACCGCCTTGATTATCATGCGCTGTGAAATTAAGGCCACCTTGAGCATTAGGCGAAGCATTAACCCATGCCTCAAGCCCAAATGGATCCGTATATCTCAGAGGGTTGTTATAAACATATGCGTAAGTATTTATTCCACCATCTAAACCAATAGGATCTGATTGAGTGTATCGTCCAGTCTTCGGATCGTAGTATCTAAAGTAGTTGTAGTGCAGTCCACTTTCTTGGTCGAAGTATTGACCCGCAAACCGAAGATTATTCCCCACAGCCGTCACTGTCAACTCCGCATTCCCAAACGCCGTATAATTCGCCTGCCAAACCACATTCTGATTCTCGTCCGTCATTGCTATCGGCGTACCGATATGGTCATTATGATAATAATAAACCGCTGCCCCACGTAACTGCACTAACGGTTGATTACCGAGATAAAGATACTCCACAACCGCTTGGCCACCTTCCGTATATTCCCCCATTAACTGCCCTTGCAGGGTGTAGATATAATGCGTGGTGCTGCCGCCTTGGGTTTTGCTCGTACGTTGGCCGAGCGCATTGTAAAGGTAACTGGTCGTCACGCCATCTTTACTCACACTTTGCGGGCGATTGGCCGCGTTGTAGATAAAGCGGGTCGCACTGCCATCTTGGCTCATGTTGGTGGTGTTGCCACGCTCATCCAGTGTGTAGCTAGTGGTCGCCGTGGTGCGCTGAACATCCAGTAGAATATTACTGCCGAGTTGGTAGCCGTAATCATCGGTGTTTTCGCTTAAGCGATTACCGACGGAGTCATATCCCCAGATCAGGTCGCCTGTTTGATCACTACTGCTCTCTAAACGATCCAGTGGATCATAAGCAAAGTCTTGTGTATTGACTGGCTGTGTTAAGTGATCAATTTGGGTGATGTTGCTATTGGCATCGTAGCTATAGCTACGATCAATCAGGGTGGCGTTATCGGTGTGGGTTTGCCATTGACTGAGACGGTAGTCTTGGTCATAACTGTGTTGGCTACTGACCCCATTAGCGTAATCAATACCGGTCACTCCGCCAAAGGGTAAATAGGTGAGACTGTCCACGAGAGCGGTTGATGGCTGACCCGTGTTGTCACGGGTGTAATCTACTCCAGCTAATCGACCTAAATTATCGTAGCGGTAGCTGATGGCATAGTCTAACGCTTCCGCCCCACCGGTGTTGGAGAACATTTGTACTTGAGTGACGTTATCCGCTGGGTCGTATAAGTAGTCTGTCCAATACACGGGGCTAGTGGCTTCGTTACCAATAATACGGATATGACTACTCACATTGCCGCGATGATCATAGGCATAAAACTGTTGTCCACTCGGGTCTTGGAGACTAAACAAACGCCCTTTGGCATTGACGGTGAGGGTTTCGTCGTCAGGAAGTGCATAGGTACTCACATCATAGGTGTAAGTGATATTTTCTTCTGGGAATAAGGGGTAGCTCACTTGAGTTAAGCGATTGACCGCATCGTATTGATAACGGCTAACTACACCGCGACTATCGACGCTAACGACTCGGTTGCCCGCATTGTCGTAGGCGTAACGCGTAATACCGGTATCGGGACTGCTTTGCTGAATCAGGTGATCAAAGGCATTGTATTGGTACGTGGTGCTATTGCCGTTGGCATCGGTGACGCTAGTTAGGCGGTCTTGGTCATCATAGGTGAATTGTGTCGTGCCGTTGTCTGCATCGGTGGTTTGGGTGAGACGATCCAGCGGGTCGTATTGATTTTGGCTCGCATAGCTTCTGGGGTTGATGGTTTGTACGGGGTTGTCGTTCACATCGTAGTCGATTTGTGTGGTTTGGTCATCGGCACCGACGATTTCCATCACTCGACTGAGTTCATCAAAGGCTTGCGTCATGCGGTAGGTAATGGCACTGCCGCTATCGCTGATGGTTTGTGCGGTGCGGTTACTGGCATTGTCTAGGGTGTAGTCGATGCGCTCACCCGCGGTATTACTGACGGCGATTAAGCGGTTGCTAGTGTCGTAGTGATAAGTGAGTTGCACTTGATTGAGCTGATGATCTGCGGGCAAAGTCACTAGGGTGACATTACCGACATTATCGTAGGTGTAGCTCGTGGTGCTGGCCAGTGGTTCTATATTGTAGAAGTGTTGAATCGTACTGCTGAGCAGCCAACCACGAAGATGGTAATTTAAGGTCGTGATGGTGCCATTGGCATCCGTCAACTGCTGGGGCTGACCTCGGCCATTGTAGTTGCTTAAGGTGGTGGTATTGCCCATCGCATCGGTGATGCTGTCACGGTTACCATCACTATCGTAGGTGTAGGTGGTGATGTCGTTAACATCGGTACGCGGGCCATTGACGGTGAGGATTTGGCCGTTGTCGTTGTAGGTGTAGCTCACGCCTTGAGTGGTGACGGTGTTGTCACCGGTACCATCGCCATTACTATCGGCGCTTTGTAGAGGGTCATCGGGGAAGGCGTCGTCCGCATTGGCAATGCCATCGCCATCGCGGTCGAGATTGATCTCAGCGGCGATGACAGTGAGCTTATAGCTGCGGGTATCCACCCCTAAGTTGCCATCATCTGCGGTAACATTAATACGATAATCGCCCACATTGACACTACTATCGAGTACCCAGTTAACCACACCCTGAGCAGAGACGGTGACCTCAAGCGCATTTGGCCATGTAGAGACAGAATAGCGTAGTGTATCGTTGTCAGCATCGGTGGCGTTTAGATGATAGGCGTAGGTACTGTCTACGCTAGTCGTCAGTACAGGTTCATTCGTAATCACTGGCGCATGGTTATTGGGGTCAGTGACGGTGAGTTTATAGCGCACTGAGTCAACGCCTTGATTGTCATCATCGACACGGGCGATTATCGTATAGACTCCCGCATCATCATGTTCATCCAGATTCCAGCTAAGCACCCCTTGAGCAGAGACGCTGACATCGAGACCATAAGGCCATGTGGAAACAGAATAACGTAAGGCATCATTATCGGCATCGGTAGCGTTCAGATCATAGGTGTAAGTACTGCCTACGGTGCCCGTCAGGATAGGGGCATTATTGATTACGGGGACATGGTTATTCGGGTCGTTGATGGTTAAACGGTAGGTGAGTACATCCACGCCTAGGTTGCCGTCATACACGCGTGCGGTGACGATGTATTTACCCGCGTCATCAGTATCGTCTAATGCCCAGCTGATCACGCCCTGCTCCGACATATCTACATCCAGCCCTCTTGGCCAGGTGGACACGGCATAGGTCAGCGTATCATTATTTGCATCGGTGGCATTGAGCGCATAGGTATAGAGAGTACCGACTGTACCGCTTAGGACGGGAGCATTATTGATTACCGGCGCCGCATTGCTGGGGTCGGTGACGGTCAAGGTGTAACGTTGTGTGGCTACCCCCAAATTATTGTCGTCGACACGGGCAATGATCGTATAGTGACCGGCATCGTTGTGGTCGTCTAGCATCCAACTCACTAGACCTTGATCCGACACATTCACCTCTAGACCCGTCGGCCAAGTGGAGACTGAATAGCGCAGCGTATCGTTGTCCGCATCGGTAGCGTTGAGGTCATAGCGGTAGGTAGTGCCGACAGTGCCAATGAGTAAGGGGGCATTATTAATAACGGGAATATGGTTATTGGGATCGGTGACCGTGAGTTTATAGCGAAGCGTGTCTTCCCCTGCATCATTATCTTTGACGCGTACGCTAATATTATATTGACCCGCATCGTTGCGGTCGTCTAGCTCCCACGTCACTACACCTTGGTCTGACATGCTCACATCGAGACCACTAGGCCAAGTGGAAACAGAATAGCTTAAGGTATCATTGTCGGCATCGGTCGCGTTAAGGTCATAGGTATAGGTCGTACCGACGGTGGCGTTTAGTACGGGCGGCGCGGTAATTTGTGGCGCTGCTGCGTGGACGGTATTGATCGTACTCCAGCCAATCGCAGCACAGCAGAGCGCTTTGATGCCAGAATGAATAGTAGAACTGACGGTGTTATGAGTGAATAATTTCATCGTGGGCTTACCTCAGTAGAGGTTAAGCGGCCTTCGGCATCATAAACAAACACGGTTTCCCGTTCGGGTTCGGTGACTTTAGTGCGGAGATTTAACGTAGGATGCCACTCGGTTAGAATGGTTCGGGCTTCGGGTGTGTCATCGGCTTCAGTGCGTGACGTTTCTAAACCACGGTCGTTGTGGATGTAGCGGGTGACATTGCCTTTCCAGTCAGTTTTGCTGGCCATAAAACCATTGGCATCGTAGGTGTAGGCTTGGTTGGCGGAGGCGCAATTCGCAGATATCTCTCCGTCAACTAGAATAAGATGATTTTTTTGATCATCAACAGAATAGTGGTAGCTAGTTTTCTTCCCCAGTGGGTTAGTTATCATTAGATATGGATCAACGCTATTACTTAACATACTATAATCCAACTGAATAAGATTAACGTTATTAGGACTTGAAGAAGATGATGCCCTGCCCTGATCATCGTAGGTCCATGATACATAACGCTCACCAGAACGATTAGTAATGCCCGTAAGTGCTTTCTTAAAACTTACCGATTCATAGTGGTAAATCTCTTCTGTGCTATCAGGATATGTAGAAGATACTAAATTTTTTCGGTTATCATAACTATAAGTGTACACCTGCTCATCATCTCTAACAGTCAGTTTATGAACAATGTAGTTATTTGATACTTGCTCAACATCGTATGTATAAAGCAATTGACCATCCAGATAAATTTTTACGACATCCCAACGCTCAAAAGAAGCTGAAGATTTTTGATAGTCGAATGTATACTTTACATTGGGACTTTTCAGATTGTACTCTTCTTGCAATTCACCATTAGTGTTAAATTTCTGTACTGAAAAGTCTTCATAAGTAACTAGCCAACCTAAATGTTGGCTAGTTACATCGTAGAGAGTTTCCACTTTATCTTTAGAGGCTGATACTCCTATAGGCTGCCAGTTAATATTATCATCACTCGTGAAAAATTTAGTTGATCCAGAATCAGATTGAATACGAATATCGTAAGTATCAGACGCAGATCCAGCTAACCTTGACTCATGAAAAAATAACCTATCACTAAAACTAAAAGACCATTTAGACGAAAACTTATATTCAATATCCTCATATATATCTTCATCTACTTCCAAATCAGAAAGATAGTACCTTTTAACTGAAGCATCTTTGCCAAACATAAAATTTTGATGATCAGTAAATATTTGAAACTTATCACCAGAGCCAAATAAAATAGGGTTTCCAACAGAACAAGCTTTAGAAGGCATCTGCTTTTTAACACAGCCATAATTTTTACTAAATTCATAACCGTGCTTACAATTACCATAATCACCAGTTATAAATTCGGGCTCATATCGGTACAAAGTCTGAACCTTAGTTACCTTGTCTCTATATTTACAAAAAGCTTTCTTTGCTGTACCACTCGGATTTAGATCACTAAAAACAATGCGGTATAGTTCATAACGTTCGGGGGCTTCAACTGCAGCACATCCCTCACGGGCAGAAGAACTCACTGGCTTATGGCATGTAAATCCACCATAACAGTACGATGCACTCCAAGTAGCAGCATCGCTAACGCTATTAAACATGAAAAAAAATACGGAAAGTGAGACAGCTATATTAAGTATTTTTTTATAAATCATACACTTCAACTACCTTTAATTTTTTATCATTATAACATAGCGGCTGACTGTACGGGCGAACTATAAGGTGCCAGAGGACTTCACTTTAAAAATAAAAAACATTGAACTATTATTTATTATGAATAAAACTCATACAAAGAATGAACATTCAACTTTTTAATGCAGAATAGGAAGCTATCAAAAGACATGTGATAAGCTATATCAAATAAATTAGTCGTTACAACCATCAGTACTACGCTAAAGATAGTTGCAACGACTAAAACTGAGTAATTCTTCGGGTATTACGATGCAGTACCATATGCAGCAAATAAACCATCCGGCTCATCAGCTGTATCATAAGCTTGATTATCATTAGAGTCATAGCTCACCGTACAAGTAGAAACACCTCCTTCACTGGCAATACCGCCACCAGAGATTGTAGTGCCTGCGGTTGTTTCCAAGTAGTAATTACTATCTAAACCACCCTCTAATAAAGCAGCAATATCATCGCAGGTATTCACTGTACTTGGCGCTGTATTAGTTAAACTAGCGTCATTAGCAATATTTTGCGCATGATTAAGGCTGGCTGCACTAGCTAATGCTCCTGCCATACCTTCTACTGCAGCACTTTTTGCTGCCCCAGATAAGTCCACAAAACGCGGAACCGCTGTAGCCGCTAATACACCCAAAATAACAATAACTGACATTAATTCAATTAATGTAAAACCTTGATTTTTTCTACGTATCTGAAATTTCACAGCGCACCTCTATATATTCATATACATCTATTAGTTATTAACAAGCAATGTTCTTATTAACAACTATAGCGGTAGCAAGAAATAGTGCCAGCCATAAATTAGACAGATATGGAATAGAATGAGGTAATAAATTACAAAAAAAACATAGTAGAGAAAGAATGAGAATAAATCAAAGCGACCAAAGTGAAAAACCACTATTTTTTGTCACCTATAGAAAAATAACTAAAAACTTTTATCATGTGACAATAAAACAACGAGGCAACCTATTTCATTACTCTACTGTTGAATATTAAACATTTCCCACATGGGCAAGAATATCCCTAGTGCTAGCACGACCACTAAACCCGCCATGAGCATAATTAGTATCGGTTCTATTGTTGAGCTAAGCGTTTTTAAATCATAATCTACTTCTCGCTCATAAGAATCTGCCACCTCCGATAACAATGTATCTACCTGGCCACTATTTTCACCGACATTAATCATTTGTAAAATTAATGGCGAAAACATATTGCTCCTAGAATGGGTTCGATAAAGACTATCGCCACGCTCTACATCGGTTTTAATTTTTTTAATTTTAATAGCTAAGTATTGATTATCAATAATGTCAGCACAAAGACCGATGGCTTTATTTAGCGGTAAACCTGCAGACAGCATCAATGAAAATGAGCGTATATATCGCGACATTGCTGCTTTAGTAATCAACGATCCAACTACTGGAATTTTTAGCTTACAGCGATGCCAAAACAAGCAACCTTCTGGCGTCTTAACCCAAATCATACAAGCGATGATCGATAAAGCTAAGCATAAGATAATTATCCACCAATAATTCACAAAAAAATGAGAAGTATGCAATAGTACTCTCGTCGGTAACGGTAGCTCTGCTCCAAAACGGCTGAACATATCAGCAAAAGCGGGTATCACCATAACATTGATCACAAACAAGGCAACAAACATGGCACTCATGACAAATGTGGGATAACGCAAGGCCGACTTAATCGCTTTCTTAGTTTCTATATCACGACCAATATAGTCGGTCATTTGTAAAAACACCTTATCTAAGTTACCCGTGCTCTCGCCTATCTTCATCATCCCGACAAATAATTTATTAAAAATATTGGGGTGATAATACATTGCTCGAGATAAACTCGCACCGCTTTCTAAACGCTGGATGATATCTAACAAACAGCTTTTCAAAGTGCCAGCAGGAATACTTGCAGCCAAACTCTCCAAGCCTTGTATTAGAGGCAAGCCAGCTTTATTGATGGTGTACATTTGACGACAAAACATGATTAATTGGGCGTCATCGATTTTTTTAGAAAACAAGCCGATTTTTTTTAAGGTATCACCAATAGACATTGGCTTTGGAGCAGCTTTTATTTTGATAGGAGTAATATTATTCTTTGAAAGATAACTAGCGACATCACTTTCACTGGATCGCTCGATATTGCCAGAGATTGCCATCCCCTTTTCATCACGGCCATAATATGAAAAATTCATCATCTGCTCTTACAACACTATCAATAATTCAACCTCTACAAGGCCCTGGTTAGATAGTAATACGTTGCACCTCGTCTAATGAAGTTTCACCGGCTAGCGCTAAAGTAAGAGCACTGTCTAATAAAGTGCAATACCCCTCTGACTGAACCGCCATTTCTGTAAATTTATGCACATCTCGCTCACGTAAGGCCGCACCTAAGTCATCATTAATATTTAAATACTCAAAAACGCCCAGACGCCCTCTATACCCTGTGTTTAAACAGGCAATACATCCGTGCGCATGATAAAAAGGGGTAGCTCTATGCTCATCAGATAATAAATATTGATGTTTTTGTTCTGTCTCTCCCACTTCTTTACAGGAGAGACATAAACGACGAATTAACCGTTGTGCTACGACAGTTTTCAGTGAAGACGCCACTAGAAATGGATCAACCTTCATATCAATCAAACGTAATGCAGAACTCACCGCATTATTGGTGTGCAGTGTTGATAACACCAAGTGCCCTGTCATCGCTGCACGTAATGCAATTTCCGCTGACTCGGTATCGCGCATTTCCCCCACTAATAGAATATCAGGGTCTTGACGCAGTGCTGCTCTTAAGACATTAGCAAAGGTTAAACCGATTTTATTATTAATTTGCACTTGGTTAAGCCTAGGCAAACGATATTCAACGGGATCTTCTACGGTAATCACTTTACGGTTAGCCGTATTTAATTCAGACAACGCTGCATATAATGAAGTTGTTTTCCCGCTGCCCGTTGGACCTGTGACCAATATTAAACCATAAGGATTGGCTATAGCTTTACGAAATAAAACGATAGTTTTTTCATTCATACCGATTTCTTCTAAACTTCTCATGCTTCCATCTAGTATCAATAGTCGCATTACCACAGATTCACCATACTGCACCGGCATGGTAGATAGTCGCACATCAATATTTTTTTTATGCACCTTTAAATTAAAGCGCCCATCTTGAGGCATGCGCTTTTCAGAAATATCTAAACTCGACATGAGCTTCAATTTAACCACTAAGGCTGACGCCACCCGCTTTTCGTTCAACACCTGCTCGGTTAATACGCCGTCAATACGCTGTCTAATACGTAACACCTTTTCATCGGGTTCGATATGAATATCCGATGCATTATATTTAATCGCCTCTTCAAATATTTTTAGTAATAACTGAGCCACAGGGGCATCATCTTCATCAGATTCCTGCACTATGTCGCCGATATCAACTAAATCATCACCTAGGTCATCGTTGATCTCTTCAACTAATGAGGCTATACGTTCAGATTCGCCATAGGAATTGTCCAGAACCTCTAACAATTCAGACTCTCGAACAATAACCGGCTCAATAGGCACATCAAAATACTTCGCCACCTCATCCAAACAAAAAATATCCGTTGGGTCAGACATGCCTAAAATAACTTTACTACTAGTTTTCTTCAATACCGACACACGAAATCGTCGTGCAATGGTTTCTTTTAATGCACGAACATCATCTCGTTGATAACTAAATGATTTTATGTCTACGAAAGGGATATTGAGCTGCTTTGACAAGGTATCTAACAAAACGGCTTCATCGACAAAGCCTAAATTAACTAATGTTTTACCTAATTTACTACCCGACCTTTTTTGCTCACCCAAGGCATAAGTTAACTGCTCGCTAGTAATGACTTTTTCATCTACTAGAAGATCTCCTACACGTAACTTCTTTGAAAAATTATTAGCTAGCTTCACTTTATTTTACCGCTATTTAGACGCTTTTTTTGGCTTAACTGATTAAAACGGTCATGACTTTTATTGAAATCATCAACCCATGAATCTTGATCAACCACAATGGGCTTTAATAGAATAATAAGTTCTGACTTCACTTTATTTTGTGCCTGTGTTGTAAATAAATTTCCTGCCACTGGAATATTCGCCAAACCTGGACGCTTACCGCTAAGATTATTGACACGCTCTTGCATTAAACCGCCTAGCACAATAACCTGTCCACTTTGTGCTTTAACAATGCTATCGGATTCTCTTATGTCTCGAAGAGCTAAAGGTAGTGTAAATGTTGCATCACCCACAATAATATTTTTTTGTTCTTCTGTTACCGTACTAATCACCGGGTGTATGTGTAAAACCACCCCACCATCTTCTGAAATTTGTGGTGTCACATCTAGCGAAATTCCACTAAAGAATGAGGATAATTCAATATCAGGTGAACTGGTAGTAGAAGAGGCATTTGAAATAGTCGAGCTAGACACACCCGTCACAAAAAACTGGTCGGTGCCTACTCGTATCACCGCTTTTTGGTTGTTAACAGTCGACACTCTAGGGCTAGACAGCACCTGCATATTACCTTGGGTTTCTAATAAAGATAGTAAACTACCAATATCTGAAATCCGTACCAACGAGGAGAACACCTCACCCACACCTTCCGATATTTCACTGATGCTAACACCCGCATCAAAAGTACTGGAATTTTTGCCTAACAATAACTGTCCATTAATAGCATTCCAATTGACACCACTCTGATGATCATCACTTAGCTGTATTTCCAAAATCTTGGCTTCGATAATCACCTGTCGCTTAACACTTAAGCTGGTTTTATCTAAAAATCGTTTCACTGCTGCAAGCTCGTTTGGCATAGCCGTCACAATTGCAACACCTGTCTGCGGGTTAGTAATGACTTTTTTATGCATACCTTGTTGACCCTCAGCATTATCGCCAAGTTGTTCACTATTAACACCAACCAATTGTGAGAGCGATCTATTTAACGATGTCCAAAAATCAGTTTCACTGCGTGTTTGAATTCTAGAACCGGGATTAATGTTACCCCCTTCCCCTGATAGACTATTAGCTTGATTTACCGACTGAGCACCAGATTGTGCTGAGGATTCAACATTACCCGTCAACACACTAGTATCAGAAACTCCCACTCTTTTTACATTAATGTAGTTAATAGGAAAAATTTCAGTACGCAGCATTTTTGGTAACACAGTATAAATTGAATTTTTATATTGGTAATCGAAACCATAAATATCACGCATAACGTTAAGAACTTCAGTAAGCGTCACCTGATTAAGATTCAAGCTAACATTACCAGTGACCCCTGGGTGTACAACAATATTTTTTTCTGTACCTGTCATTAGGTTCATAAAAAATAGGTTTACAGGTAACTTATCGCTCCGAACATCAAACCGATACTCGTCATTAATAACCACTAATTTCTTATTAGCCGCTCTTATTTCTTTTATTTTATTTTCAGTTCTCTGCCTTTTATCAATTTCTTTTTTATAGTTGTCAATCTCCACTTTCAATTTATCAATTTCACTACTAACAATAGGCTGAACTTCTTTAACGGCACAAGATGAGATCAGGATTAATAAAAGTACACTAAAGTAAAACAAAAAATTATTCACTAGACTCACCTGTAATACTATCTAAATACAACTTTTTAGATACACTTAAACGCGTCGTTGATTGTTTAAACTTGATAAACACATGATCCTTGTGAATGGACTCCATAGTGACACTATCAATAACATCACCTTCTTTATACTGCGTCCCATTGAGAATGGCGACTTTATGCTTACTGCTAAAAAATATTGACTGTAACAGCACAATTTTACTCTCTTTAACCACCTTATTAGTCACAATACTACTAGTTTCATTTTCACTATAAATGGGTTTAGTGGGATCATTGATTGATGCATATGTGGTCACTGAAAAAAAAACACTAAGAATAATAATAAAATAATTACTGAGCAGCATATCGATCACTCTCAACAATAGATAATGTATACAATTGAATATTGACTACTGCTGTAGGGTAACTGTCAACCATATACTTAACCTCTTGCCAGAAAACACTCCAACTCAATTCTTCCACTTTATTTAGATAATCAAAAACACTCGAATAATCACCCTTTAGAGATAGTGAAATCACGTTTTTTTCAAAGGCATCTTCAAAACTACTAGCATCACTACTTTTCTTTTTAATGATTTCCACAGGGTATACATTAAGTGACTCTAGACTTAAGCCATCATTGGCCGAAAGCAAGTCTCGAAGCAGTAAAACTATCTCTCCTATTTCAATCGTCTCCTCGTTAAAACGCCTAATATCCGCATCTATAGCGCCCACTTTAGACTTAACCCTGGAAATCCTTTTATCAATGATCGCAATATCCCTATCGCTGGCTTGTTTTTCTCCCGACACGCCATAACTGGACACCATAGCTTCAGAAAGGCTCAACAACTCCTCTCTTTTGTTTTCGGCAGTGGATATAGAGGCCTCCATAGTCAACCCCCACAGCAGATACCAAAAAAAGAAAATAAGCACAACACCTAATATCAACAACAGCACTCGCTCTCTTAACACCAGTGTATTATATCTTTCTGGGAGGTCAGCAACCTTCATCATTGTTGTAAGCCTCCAATATTTGCCATTTTTCCGTCCACAGAATAGTGACTATCAGCTAATGGAATATTCATTAACTCAGAGATATCAATAGGCTTTTCAAGCGTTTTCTCCATTTTGTCCAACAGCTCTTTTTTTGCTAAAGAAAAGCGCATAACCTCATGTCCATCGATTTTTTCTATAGACAAGTCACCAAAATAGACATTCTTAAATTCTTCCTGTTTTTTGAGTTTATCAATATAAATAGGAATGAACTCTGCCTTTCTGGCATACCCTTTCAGCGCTAGACTATTACCTCTTTCATAGACATCAATTTCATAAAGCGATAAGTCCCTATCTGCTAATGTCGCTATATGGTAAAAATGCTGCGAAAAACCATCTTTACCCGCCTGCGTAATATTTTTATAATTAATCCACAGCTGATATTTACTTAACAGCTGTTTTTCTAATGACTTAAGCTGAGTTTGGTACTTACTAATATCATCCGTATCAACAACCTTTTGCTGCTGAAAATAATTGCTTTTCTCTATCGCGATAATGTCTTTACTGATTTCCCCTAACTGTTTATTGCCATACCAGGTCAACACGATCAAGCCGGAAAAAAAAACAACCGAGAGGAAAGAAAAAACTCGAAAAGATAGCCTTGGTAAGCCGGCCCCATGCGTCATTGTTAATAGGTTTATTTCCTGTCTCATCAGCCAACACCTAAAAACAATTCACGGCGTAACGATGCACCATAAGTAGCCATGACCCTTGCAGAGGCCATATTATCCTCTTCAGTAAAATCAAAACCTTCTACTTGACCAACAAAAACCTCTTGATTTAAATTATCTCTTGTTACTTCGGTTATCTTATCTTCTATAACATTTTCACCAAAGAAAATAGCCGTAGTAGGCATCACCTGCTTAAGTTGCCTTTCGTAGTAATCTAGTGATCGCTGTAACTCCAGCACCACTTCAGACTCAGGAATTTCATCTAACAAGCCCCCTTTATAAGGCAGAGAAAAACTTCTTGAGAAATAGACACAGCTTTTTTTAATGACAATTATTTTCCCATAGTTTTCCTTAATAGACACTAAGGCAATATTTTTTTCTTGATAAAGCGAACGTTCAAAATAATTTCTATAACATAGCTCGGGGATATCAATAGCGACTAAACATAAACCTACACTGCGAATAAAACCTGCCTTCCTATCTACAATTTCTTTATTCGCGACAATCACATTAGCTATATATTTTTCTGGAGAATTTATATCCGATTGTAAGAACACATCAACCACCGCCTCAGCGATAGGATACTGAATAAGATCTTTTATTTTCCATTTAACCGCCTCTGCCATTTCAGACTCAGGAACATTAGGCGGATCGACCACTAGCAACTGATAATCTTGATCATCCAAAACAAGGCAACACTTCGCATCACTTAAATGATGTTCTTCAAGATACTCTTTTATACGAAAAACTAACTTCTCAGCTGAGGTTTCCTTGCCCACACTATAATTCATATAATCTATAATTTTTGGGGTTTCAGCGAACTGACAATCGAGAACGAGAATGGAAATATAATCTCTCGATAATTGAATCCCGACGACAACAGGCGTTTTATTTTTACGGAAAAAATTGAACATAACACTCGCTAAACCTATATCTGCTTACTGTAAGCGTAGACTTAATATGCTAGAACGCTAGAGTGAGCCTACACTATCCCTATATAAACAAGATAAACCAGACCACACATGTCAACAAGTTGACTATCTACGCATTAAGTGGTCATAACCTCTAAGCCTGCCATTAATATAACCACTCCCGATTAGCTATTGCTATTGGGCATTAGCCACTTATCCGAATGGCACTTTTTAACCTAGAAACGGCAGTTGGCGCGAAATGCTGTGCACCAAAAGTAGGCCCCTCTAGGGGAGTTATTGGTGTGCATAGGACTTTCCCTAGCAACATAAGTTAGTATCGCGTAGCGACCTTATTGGTCGTGAGCGAATACTACGATTTTCTAGGTGCATCAATAACTTGTGCAGACTTTGCCTACAGGGATGTAGGTAAGGGGCGTGAGCAGGAGCGGAAGCTTTCGTGATTCAACTGCCGTTTCTAGGTTTAAGCCCATGCGTCAGTAAGCATGGGCTTAATGGGCTACTTTCTGTGTGAGAAAATTAACTGTATCTATTAAGGTGCAAAAGAAAAAGCCTTTAAAAAAATGTAGACAGCTATTTTTACCAGTTTTTATAGGCTCGAAACCCTTATTATTACTGGGTTTAGCGTCTGAAGTATATGCCATTCGCCACTTACCCATAAAAATTAAAAGTCAGAATAAATAAAGTCGCTATAGGGAAAATATCTATCGTTAACTAAGATTAGGACTACACTTCATTAAGTAAAAGTTTTTACTATGGCAAGATTCTAGATTCTAGATTCTAGATTCTACTTGGCCTTGTAAATTGTAGATGGCTCCACCCTCTGACTAAATGAGCTATTATTATTAAATCAGGAATGACTAAATTAAGCGCTTGGATTAATGCCAAAAATGAATGAGCTCATAGAAAAAATCCATTCTCAACTCAAAAAAGCATTGAGTTTACTCATTATTGCTTTCATCTTCGTCACTATTATTAGCTACTGGCTTGTTAGTGTTGGCATAAGCAACAGCGTAAAAAATCAAGCGCTTGTTATTGCTGAAACATTAGCTTCCCAAACATACAGCCATCCAGTAATCCCTGTACAAGGGACACATGCCACTGATAAAAATAGTGCCTTCTCACTCTATCACTCTACTTACGTTAGCAAGTGGCACACAAGATCACAGCAGGCATTGAGTGATGACTTTTTACAATGGGCCTGGCCTTTACTTGAAGTTAACGTTCACGGTCAAGAAAGCTCAATACCCCCTATTCCGAAGCAAGCTATCTATCGCTTTGAGAAACAAGCTGGCCAAACAGTATTGCGTTATTTACATGCCATTCCTACTGCACAGCTAAGCTGCGTCTCTTGCCAGAACACTCATGAGAACGAAGTCGAGATGATTGCCTTACTTGAAAAAGCAGGAATGACTACTAATGAAAAATCGCAACAATATCAATTAATTGGTGCACTCTCAATTACCATTCCTCTCGACGGAATAGGCAACCGATTTAACGCGCAAAAAACGTTAACACTTCTACTCATTGCTGTTATCTTATTGTTTAGTTTTATAGGCTTCTATTATTTTATCTTACGCTTAAAGAAACACGCATACTTAATGAGTGAAACTCACGATCAGCTAGCACGATTAGACGAGGGGGAAAAAGACAAAGCACGCCTAAAGTTTATGGGGACTCATGACGCTCTCACTGGCATTCCTAATAGAGTTTTATTGCTAGACCGTATCAAGCAAGCTATTTATCATGCTAGTCGCCGAGATCAACTCTCGGCGGTTTTATTTATTGATTTAGACCAATTCAAATTAATCAATGACTCTCTTGGCCATAGTGTTGGCGACCAGCTGTTAATAGAGGTGAGCAAGAGGATACTAAGCAATATTCGCGAAGAAGATACACTTGCTAGGCAAGGTGGTGATGAATTTATCATCTTATTACCAACAATTTCGAATTCAAAGCATGCGGCGACAGTTGCCAATAAATTAGTCGGCGCCATTAGACAACCCTATAAAGTGCTAAACCACGAGCTACATATTAGTGCTAGCATTGGTATCACCCTATTTCCGAACGATGGTGTCGATGTAGATACATTACTTAAAAATAGCGATATTGCTATGTACCACGCTAAATCTAGCGGACGTAATAATTATAAATTTTATAATGCAGAATTAAATGCCAATGCCAAAGAAAAACATAAACTCGTCTCAAATTTAAGGCAGGATATTGATGGAAAAAATTTCGAACTCTATTATCAGCCAATCATCAATATTAAAACAGGCACTATTGATCGATTAGAGGTGTTGATTCGCTGGCATAGTTTTGAATACGGTGAGGTCTCACCACAACAATTTATCCCACTAGCTGAAGAAAGTGGCCTCATCATTGCTATAGGTGACTGGGTGTTAAAAACCGCTTGTTTACAGTTAAAAGAATGGCAAGGCCAAGGGTATAGCATTCGAAAAATCGCCATTAACCTTTCTGCTCGCCAATTTTACCAGCAAGGTTTTGCAACACAGATTAGTAAATTATTAAAAGACACGGGTATAAAAGCAAGCTCCATTGAATTAGAAATCACCGAAGGCTTATTGATGGACAATACCGACCAGGTCATTGAGATGATGAATACATTAACTGCAATGGGTATTGAAATGTCTATTGATGATTTTGGTACAGGCTACTCAAGCTTAAGTTATTTAAAGCGCTTCCCTATTGACACGCTAAAAATTGACCGATCTTTTATTATTGATATTCATAAGGGAAAACATGATTTAGATATCGTCAAAACTATTATTAACCTTGCTCACAGCATGCAGATGAAGGTAGTTGCCGAAGGTGTAGAAGACACCTTTCAACTGGACATTTTAGAAAAATTAGATTGTGATTTTTACCAAGGATTTTATTTTAGCAAACCTGTCCCTGCAAAAAAAATTACTTCTATGATTATGAAAGGCGGCTAAAGTATAAAGGGTGACTATATGATCATAGTGTTTACTATATCCGTAGCGTTTGAAATTTAGGTCTGCAAAGCTGCCGCTCACACCCCTTACCTACGCCCTATAGGTATAGAACATTTCTTTTTGTTGATAACTACGTCGATTAAGGCCGCCTACTGTTGGTGTTCTGAACAAAAGTAAACGCACCCTACACACTTAAATATCAAACGCTACGGGTATAGTGATTGCGCTATAAGTAAAACCAATAAAACAACAGCCACACCCTGCCAAACCACTACAGGATTACGTTCGATTAGCGGGGCTTTTTTGTAGTCTTCAGTTAACACGCTATTCGGTTGACATAAGTCACTGACAAATTCAGATAGGGCGTTATAGCGCTTATGAATATTGGGGTGTACGGCTTTCTTTAATGCATAATCAATCCACTCAGGAATGTCTTTATTATGCTCGCGAATCGATTGGTAACGCCACTCGCTGATTTTTTTTGGCATTCGTCGGTGTACATGTCCCATTTGATAGGGTAATGCTCCAGCTAACATTTCGTACATTATTATACCCAAGGAAAAGATATCGGAGCGAAAATCACAGCTATCTTGTAGAAGGTATTCTGGCGCGATGTAATTAACAGAGCCAACGGGAATTTCTTCGCTAATAGGCGAGTTTATTTCACTTAGACCTTGTACTTTTACCGTACCAAAATCAATCAGCTTGATACTGCCGTCAGCGGTTACCATGATGTTTTCGGGTTTCAAATCACGGTGTACCATTTCCATTCGCTGCAACACTCGCATTGCCGTTACAATACGATTCACTTTATCGCGCATCTGCTGTAACGATACTCTAGGGTTGTCGTACATCCATTGCCGTAAGGTCTGCCCCTCAACATATTCGGCTAATAAATATAAAAACTGGCTTTCATGATTAGGTGGGAAGATCTTCATCACACTGTCATGATCAATACGTAAACCGATCCACTGTTCGCGTACAAAACCTTCTAAATACTGTACATCATCAACAAAATTTTTTGAGGGGGCTTTTAATACATATGCACGCTTATGCTCTGGATGCTGAACTAAGTATAGGTGACTACGGGTACCACTATGAATAATACGTTTAACCTCGTAACCATCGATACTCATACCCACTTCCATGACCGGTGGAATCGCTAAATTAGTCAGCTGCCGGTGAACTTCGTCTATGGTGCTAATAGGCAGTTCTTCTACTCTTACCAGTAAACAGGTGAGGTTATCATCACTGCCGCTTTTCTGTGCATGCTCGACAATAGTTTTAGCGACTGACTCTATATCACTCTCCGCCTCTATCGCTTGGCGTATTTCTGCGGGACCAATAAACTCATGCACACCATCGCTAGTGAGCACATAGACATCCCCACTCTCAACCTCCTCCTGTTTATAATCAATATCTAAACAACTATCGATGCCTAGGGCTCGGGTCAATAAGGCGCGTTCGCTATTCTTTTGCACATGATCTCGCGTTAAACACATTAAGCGATCTGCGCTAGGTCGGTAACGATATAAGCGGCTATCGCCCACATGAAAGATATGTGCGGTGTTTGACTTAATCACCAAGCTAGTAAACGTGGTCACAAAACCATTATGCCGTGCTAGGGTATTTTGACCATGATGAAATAGCCAAGTATTTAACGAGGATAAAATCTTTGATACTGCGGTACGTACCTTCCATGTATCGGGTGTTGCGTAATAGTCATCAATAAATTGTGACACTGCCATCTGGCTGGCCTGCTGAGCATTCTCACTACAGCTAACACCATCTGCTATACAAGCCACAACGCCTTTTAAATGCCTTACATTGCCTTTCGGCTGAAGTGCGCCAAAGGCATCTTGATTTTCATCCTTAGCGCCTGCGGAGCTACAACCACCAAAGCTGACTTTTAGTTTTTTATTATTATTCTCTACTAACACTGAAAGGCACCTCTGTTAATTTCCTCGTCGATATTTTCAGTTTATTACTGCAGTAAACTACAAAAAAGATACCACAACTAATATACACCTTTTTTTATAGCTTGTGTCTTGAAGCTTAGTGCCTATTTAACATCGATTAACTCGACGGAACCATCCACATTTATTTCTGCCATTTGCCCTTTTGGCTCTTCCATAAACAATAGTGTCACAAAACCAAGAACTGCGGTGCAGGCAATGACTAGAAAGAAAGTACTGTAATCAACAAATGAAAGCACAGTTAAGTAAACCACCGCTCCCACATTACCGTAAGCACCTGTCATACCTGCAATCTGCCCGGTCAAACGACGCTTGATTAAAGGCACTACCGCAAAGACCGCACCCTCACCAGATTGCACAAAAAACGAACATGTCATGGCGGCAACTACTGCCAACCATAATGCCCAAGTACTATCGACCAACGACATTAACCAGTATCCCGCCGCCAGCCCTGCCGTCAAAATTAATAAGGTAGATTTACGCCCGAACTTGTCCGAAATAATACCACCGGCTGGACGCGACATAAGATTCATAAAGGCGTAAGCCGACGCAACCATACCAGCAACTACCGGCGTCAACGCAAAGGTATCAGCAAAAAATAATGGCAACATTGACACCACTGCAAGCTCTGAACCAAAGGTCGCAAAATAGAGGATATTGAGTACCACAACCTGCTTAAATTTATAGCGATGTAATTCAGCCACTGGTTCAATAAATATAGACTTATTCACCTGCCAAGTTTTATATACCTCAAGTATATAGACCGCCACCAGTATAAGGTAGACAGTAACCACGAGATTCGCACTCAGCATATTCACCCCATTGGGTGATAGCTTCCAAGCCAACAAAGCTAGTGCGGCATACATAGGAATTTTCATCAGCAGCAAGAGAAAGAAATCGCCTTTACTTGTCACCTCCATTGCACCTACATTTTTAGGGCGGAAATACGTCGAGCCTTTGGGTGTGTCGTTGACGTTTGCATAATATACAAAAGAAAATAATAAACTCATCAAACCGGTAATAGCCACCGCATAGCGCCATCCATCGTCCCCACCAAACCAAAGTGCTAAAGTAGGCAAGGTAAAGGCACCTGCCGCCGAACCAAAGTTCCCCCAACCGCCATAAACACCTTCTGCCGTCCCCAGCTCATTGGTCGGAAACCATTCCGAAACCATCCGAATGCCAACCACAAAGCCCGCGCCAATAAAACCTAACAAGAAGCGTGCAACAGCTGCCTCTACAAAAGTATCGGCCATTGCAAACATAAAACAAGGAATAGAACAGACGGCCAATAGCACAGAGTAAACAATGCGAGGGCCGTATTTATCGGTGAGCATGCCGATAATGACTCGCGCAGGAATGGTTAACGCCACATTAAGAATTAATAGAGTTTTAATTTCTTCTGTTGTTAGCCCAAGCTCTACCTTTAGGTATTGCAACAAGGGCGCAAGGTTAAACCAAACAACAAAGGTAATAAAAAATGCCATCCAGCTAAGATGTAACACCTTCATCTTTCCACTGAATGCGAATATGTTGAAGCGTTCTGTACTCATGTTGTCCCCTTGACACTTAGAAAATAGGTCTGAAAAAATAGAATAAAAAAAGGGGGTGAAATACACCCCCATGATAGTGCAGAGAACACTAAAAATTAATCATGCTGAATAATAGATTTCAGGGCACCGCTATAAACGCACTTTTTTCCGCTGACGGGGTTAGCTCCGTGCTCGAGTAAAAATGACTGTTTGTAGAGAATCTCTATATTATTTAACCGCTTTTCAACTGTATTGACCCTGCTTCTACTCGGGCTGTGTAGGTTTTTACTGACACACTACTATCTTCAATACATTGACCTGAAACCAGACTAAAGTGCTGTTTATATAATGGGGATGAAATAACGACCTCTTCTCCAATAGAACCTACTATTCCACGAGACAAGACATTTGCCTTACCTATAGGGTCATAATTAGCAATAGCATATATCGATTGATCTTTACGTATTTTGAAAATCGCCACCTGCTCGCCGTCTAGTAAGGCGCAAACACCCGTGCCCGCTACTACATCTTCTTCTTTACAAACATTGACCCATTCACTCATAAAATTTCTCTCTTGATATTGTATATGTAAGATGTGGGACGTGGGACGTCCAACGCGAGACGCTTTTTTAAAAAAAGACATATAACACCTAAAGCATTTAACTTTTGCGTTCTTTGGGGACGCTATACTTATTTATTGCTGCTCTAAATTCAGACTGCAGTTAAATATTGTGTCCCAAATGGCGCAGGCTAGCTTGGTTTTATCTTTTAAAGCGTCTAACGTCTCACGCCTTACAACTTTAACCCACTAACTTAACCACTTCTGCTTTTTCATCTTCAAAGGCTGGGCGACGTTGTTCACGCTCAACGACATAAGCCAAACTATCATCAGGCTTATCCGAATTAATGAAATGCGCAAAACGTGACAGCTGTTCTGGGCTATCAACGGTAGTTTTCCATTCGCACTGGTAATTAGCCACATTCACATCCATTTCAGATTCTAATTCTGCACAAATATTTAATTTATCGTCGATAATGACTTCTTTCAAATAATCTAAGCCGCCCTCTAGGTTTTCTAACCAAACAGAGGTCCGCTGTAATCGTTCAGCCGTGCGGATATAAAACATTAAAAAACGATCGATATATTTGATTAGGGTTTCATTATCTAAGTCAGTAGCAAATAAATCTGCATGCCGAGGCCGCATACCACCGTTACCACAGACATATAAATTCCAACCTGTTTCGGTGGCAATCATACCCACGTCTTTACTTTGCGCTTCCGCACATTCACGAGTACAACCAGATACTCCAAATTTTATTTTATGCGGAGCACGTAAACCTTTATAACGATTTTCCGCTTGAATAGCGAAGCCAACACTATCAGCAACACCAAAACGACACCATGTACTGCCCACACACGATTTCACTGTTCGTAATGATTTACCGTAGGCATGACCAGTTTCAAAACCAGCGTCAATTAATTTTCCCCAGATAATTGGTAGCTCATTTAATTGAGCACCAAACAAATCAATCCGTTGACCACCGGTTACCTTGGTATACAGATCAAATTCTTTTGCGACCTCACCCAATACGATCAGCTTATCGGGAGTAATTTCGCCACCGGGTACTCGTGGTACAACGGAGTAAGTACCATCTTTTTGCATATTACCCAAGAACACATCATTGGTATCTTGTAGACCGACATGCTCTTCTTTTAAAATATATTCGTTCCAGTATGAAGCCAAAATTGATGATGCTGTTGGCTTACATATTTCACAACCATGACCTTTACCATGACTGTCCAATAGCTCATCAAAGGTTTTTATTTTGGTGACTCGAATAATATCGGCTAACTCTCTGCGTGTGTAGGGGAAGTGTTCGCAAAGGTCATTATTCACTTCAACACCTAGCTTGACTAACTCGCTATCAAGTACCTGCTTGGTTAATGCAGCGCAACCGCCACACCCCGTTGATGCCGACGTCACTTCTTTAATACCGCCCATCGTCGTAGCGCCTGCTTGCACAGCTGAGCAAAGGCTACCTTTAGTCACGGCATAACAAGAACACACAATAGCGGTATCAGGTAACGCATCCGCGCCCAAACCGATGGCTTGCTCACCATCGAGTGATGGCAAAATAAACGCTTCGGGTGAATCAGGCAGGTCGATCTCATTGAGCATATATTGCAATAAGGTATCATATGCGCTGGTATCGCCTACTAACACTGCGCCCAATAATTTTTTGCCATCGGCTGACACGATGATGCTTTTATAGGTATCTGTATTCTCATCACAATAGGTATAGCGTTGAGCACCTTCGGTACGACCGTGGGCGTCGCCAATACTTCCTACCTCAACACCCAATAATTTTAATTTGGTACTCATATCCGCACCAGAAAATGAAACCTTCTCTTCTGTCAGCTGTGATACTGCCGCTTCGGCCATACGATAACCCGGCGCTACCAATCCATAAATAAAATTACCTAATGAAGCACATTCACCGATAGCATAAATATCTGAGTCTGTTGTACGACAGTGGTAATCCACCACAATACCGCCACGTTGCCCCGTTTCTAGACCCGCATCCTTAGCTAATTGGTCATAGGGGCGAATACCCGCAGAAAAAACGATCATGTCAGTTTCTAGCACCGTGTCATCCGCAAACTCCATGCGTAAACGACTCTCATCACCTTGTTTGATGACTTGCGTGGCTTTACCTGTATGCACGAATACGCCCAAGGCTTCAATTTTACGCCGCAGCATCTTACTGCCGCCTTCATCTAATTGGACGCCCATCAAACCTGGGGCAAATTCCACCACATGGGCTTCAACACCTAAATTTTTCAGAGCATTGGCACACTCCAGCCCTAATAGGCCACCACCCACTACCACGCCTTTTTTACCTTCAGCGGCAGAGGCTTTAATTTCGGCGAGATCGTCGATAGTCCGGTACGCCAAGCAATGTGCTTGGTCACCACCTGGAATCGGCGGTATAAAGGGATAAGAGCCCGTCGCTAAGATGAGCTTGTCATAATCAAATAGCTGACCACCCTCGGTGACTACTTGCTTCAAGTCGCGATCAATTTTGCTAACGAAATCACCAAAATGCGCGTTAACGCCTAATGCGGCGTAATGTTCGCGAGTCGTCATGGCTAAGTCTTCAGGGTTCTTACCATCAAACACTTCTGATAAATGTACACGATCATAAGCTGGGCGAGGCTCACCCCCAATAACGGTGATTTCAGCATCGATTTCACTCGTGGCTAAGGTTTCCACGTAATGATGGCCAACCATGCCATTGCCCACAACTACAATGCGCTGCTTACTCATACCTATCTCCTGACGTATACATTCTTATTAGCTGCAGACCCACACAACAACCCTAACCACTCTATCGTTAGCAAAATAAATGCCACTAAAATATTTTTTTATAAGAAGAAAAAAATATTATATAAATCAATACCTTAAAAAATTCACAGGTATAAAATATTTTTCAAAAAGCGTAATAAATCCACTTTCGCACCAAAAAATAGCAAAAATGACCAGAAATGCAAATAGACCTCTCTTTATTCATGGTTAATTTTGGTGCTGCACTCGCCAATAACGCACCAAAATGAAACGCAATAACAACTATCTCTGCCTACACCGGCTATTTATACAACTAAACACTATGTTTTTCATAGACTTAGACAAAGTATCTCTGGATTTTACAATTGGTTTAGATATTGCAAAGACTGAATCAGCTCACTGAGTCGATGGTGGTGCGCGTACGATCACACTGCCACTGAATAACTGACTGATAAACTAAAGTAAGGAACCAATACCCGTGTCAGCTATACTTTTACCGGAACAATCCAGTCCTCAATGGATTAAAAGTACCTGCCCCTACTGCGGTGTCGGTTGTGGCATTGAAGTTAAAATAGAAACCCCTTCTTTGGTGAATAAGATGGATACTCCGTTAGCTCGTGTACGTGGAGATGAAGCGCACCCTGCCAACTATGGTCGTTTGTGTTCAAAAGGGCTCGCTTTAGGGGACACGATCACTAACGAAGGCAAACTAACCTCTCCCAGTATTAATGGCGAAAAGACTCATTGGAATTTAGCCCTAGATTATGTGGCCGATCAATTTCAACAAACCATTGAAAAGTATGGCGCCGATTCCGTTGCGTTTTATGTCTCAGGCCAATTATTGACTGAAGATTATTATGTCGCTAATAAGCTAATGAAAGGCTATATCGGCAGCGCAAATATTGATACGAATTCTCGTCTATGCATGTCATCCAGCGTGGCTGGACATAAGCGTGCCTTTGGTGCAGATACCGTACCCAATTGTTATGCAGACATTGAGCATACCGATATGATTGTGCTCACAGGCTCTAATTTAGCGTGGTGCCACCCTGTGCTTTATCAACGCTTAAAAGCCGCTAAACTCGCGAAACCTCACTTAAAAATAATCGTCATCGATCCACGAGAAACGGATACTTGTGAGCTGGCCGATTTACATTTAGCCATTCAGCCCGGTACTGATGTCGCTCTATTTAATGGCTTGCTCAATTACTTACATGAGCATCAACAGATTAATACAGACTACGTTAAGCAATACACACACGACTTTGACGCCGCCTTGCAAACGGCTCAAGAAGACACTGGAGCTAAAGGCGTTGATTTTTTAAGCCTATCACGCACCACGGGTCTTCCGATTGCTTATATTGAGACGTTCTACCAATGGTTTGCGGCAACAGAAAAAGTCTTAACCTACTACTCACAAGGAGTGAATCAATCGAGTGCGGGTACCGACAAGGTCAATAGTATTATTAACTGCCATTTCGCTACAGGACGTATTGGCATAGAAGGTGCTGGACCATTTTCGGTAACAGGGCAGCCAAACGCCATGGGTGGCAGAGAGGTAGGTGGATTGGCTAATACGCTAGCCGCGCATATGGAATTTGGTAACAATGAACACCACAACACCGTCAGCGAGTTTTGGAAAACCACCAATCTGGCCAAAAAACCTGGCTTAAAAGCGATTGAGATGTTCGATGCGATTGCTGACGGAAAAATAAAAGCAGTATGGATTATGGCAACTAACCCTGTGGTTAGCTTACCCAATAGCAATAAAATAAAACAAGCCTTAGAAAGATGTCCATTGGTGGTGGTCTCAGACTGTATTGCCGATACCGACACCACTCGGTGCGCTAATGTATTATTACCTGCAAAAGGCTGGGCAGAAAAATCGGGCACCGTCACCAACTCTGAACGCCGTATCTCTCGCCAACGCTCTCTTATTGCCAGTAGCAGTGATGTTGTGAACGAACGCTTAAGCGGTGCAAAAGCAGATTGGTGGATTATGTGCCAAGTCGCTTTGCGCATGGGCTATAACGGCTTTAACTTTACGTCAGAAGCCGATATTTTTCGCGAATACGCACAAATGACCGCATTCAATAATAATGGTAGCCGTGATCTTGATCTGGGCGCATTAGCGGCACTATCCGATAAAGAGTACGACAATTTACTCCCCCAACAATGGCCTTTAGAAAAAGGCTCACCTGTGGATGATGGTACCAGCGTTTCACAGAAACGCTTTTTCTCTCAAGGGCAATTTTATACGCCATCCCATAAAGGAAATTTTATCCCTGTTAGCTATAGGCAACCGGCCTCTAGCATCAGTAAAGAATACCCCATGGTCCTGAATACTGGTCGTATCCGCGATCAATGGCATACGATGACTCGCACCGGATTATCAAGCAAGCTGGGGGGGCATAAACCCGAACCTTATGTGCAACTCCATCCTCAAGATGCTCGCTGCTTTAACCTGAAAGATGGCGATATTGCAGAAGTCTATAATACTTTCGGAAAGGTCAAAGCCAGAGTCCTGCTAAGCAATGAGATGAAAGCTGGACACTTATTTATCCCCATACATTGGACGGATGTGGGATCTAGCCACGGCAAGGTATGCAATATTGTTAGTCCCGAAGTAGATCCTATTTCTGCACAACCTGAAGCCAAATTTACACCTGTAGCTATTAAAGTATGGAACTATACAAGTGAAGCACTGTTACTCAGCCGAGAACCCATAGAGACAACGGCATTTGACTACTGGGTACGACGGCGTGTGAACGGCGGCTACTTATACTCTATTGCGCAATCAGCAAAAGAAAGCCAAGCATCGTTACTCAGTGCCATTCAGAGCTTATGCCAGTTAGAGGGGGATAATACACGCATTGAGTTTAATGACACCAGCCAACAACAGTTTCGTTGCGCTACAATGATTCAGGGTGAACTGAATACGCTTTACGTCATTGCCCCCAGCCTTTGTGATACTGATTATGCATGGCTGGACAAGCTATTATCAAAAGAGTTAGATGTGGATAGCCAACGCTCTATATTAAGCGGTAAACCCACCGCCGCTCTAATTTCTGGCAAACAAATTTGTGCGTGCAAACAAGTCGGGGAACTTAGCATCATCAATGCCATCCAAGAAGGCGCTGATAGTGTAGAGTCTATTGGTGGATGTACTGGCGCTGGCACCGGTTGCGGGTCTTGTATTCCCGAACTCAGCCAGTTATTGAACAATCATCAATTAAGTGTGGCCATTTAACCTAGAAACCTCAGTTAACGCGAAAAAGCGGCGCATGTTATTGGTGTGCATAGGGATATTCAGTACAGCGTAGACTGAATTTATAATTAGGCAGTACGCTGTAGTCTTAACATTAAATGAGCCACAATAGACACATGTCACTTATCGATGGCTTTGGCCGCCCAATCACTTATCTTCGTCTTTCCGTCACGGATCGCTGTGATTTTCGCTGTGTTTATTGTATGTCGGAAGAGATGCAGTTTTTGCCTCGTGAGAAAATTCTTAGTATCGAAGAAATGACTTTCGTCGCACGAGCTTTTACCGAATTAGGCGTGACTAAGGTCCGTATTACCGGTGGGGAACCCTTGATCCGCCGTAATATAGAGCAGTTGTTTAGTAATTTAGGCGCGCTCATTGGGCTTGAAGAACTCACCCTCACCAGTAATGGCTCCCAACTCGTTAAATACGCCCCCTTATTAGTAGCCTCAGGGGTAAAACGTATTAATATTAGCTTAGATAGCTTACAAGCCGAAAAATTTAAACAGCTTACCCGTACGGGTAAGCTGGATCAGGTCTTGGGGGGTATTGATGCCGCTATTAATGCGGGATTGCAGGTTAAACTCAACAGTGTCATTTTAAAAAGTCGCAATAGCGACGAAGTCTTAGCGCTAGTGAAATTTGCACTAGACAAAAAAATTGATCTTAGTTTTATAGAGGAAATGCCACTCGGGGCAATTAGTGAGCACCAACGACAACAAGAATTTATTAGTAGCGCAGAGTTGCGAGAAATTATTCAACAAGAGTTTGTTCTTTCTCCGTCAATAAATAGCCCTTCGACGAACAGCTCTTCAAGTAAGAAGCCATCAAAAATCAGCAGTGCAGGGCCATCGCGTTACTGGCAAACCCCGGGTCACTCCTCGTTAATAGGCTTTATTTCCCCCCATAGTGATAATTTCTGTGGCGATTGTAATCGAGTGCGTGTCACCGCTGAAGGCAAGCTTCTGCTCTGCCTAGGTAATGAGGATAGCCTCGACTTACGCGATATTATACGTCAGCACCCCAATGATATTGAGCGTTTAAAACAACACATTGTAGCGGCGATGGCGCATAAACCGGAGAAACATCATTTTGATTCAGCCGGACAAACCGACATTGTTCGCTTTATGAATATGACGGGGGGTTGATTTTATGGCAGAGGTAAAACGCTTTAAATAGTGTAAAGCGTCTTACCTCAAAACAGTTGTTACAACCCGTAAAAGGCATCCACTAAATCACCGACGCTTAAATCACTAATCATCTTATTATCTGACAAGGCATCTTCGATGGCCTTTTTATCTTCTGCCGTTGCATTACCATAACGATCTGCAGAGGTAACAAAACCCACAAAGCAGTCAGCATCGCCATCGAGATTAATGTACAAATTTCTTGCTTCCACTAGAACTGCGAAACGTTGAAAGAATGCATCATACTCAGATTCGGATTCCATACTTACTTTACAAGTAAATTCAAAACCTAAAATTGCGAACTCATCAAGATATAACTTTTTACGTAGGCGGTTGCTTCTCACTATTTCATTGGTCATCTTATTTATTTCCTATGGGCTTTTTCGAGCTTATGGCTAAACTACTAATAAGGCAGTAATGGGGGGGTGCTGCAGCCAGAAATGGCTCTTTGGGCGGCATAGTAACAGCTTTCGAAAAGACGGCATAGAAAAACAAAAAAAGACCAGCTATTACTGCGCTATAATCCCCTCAACAGTAGCGCTATCAGCCTTAGCACAGACACTAAACACTGCTCATAGGATACTTATGAACCGAAGGAAAAAATTAATGCAGGAGCTGAAGAAAAAAACCAAAACTAAAAATGCTAAGCACCAGCCTAACACTAAAAAAGTGACTGTTTCTAAAGCGGAACGGGCTAAAACGAAGGCACTGACAGAGTAATAGCTCACGTCATCATTACCCAAATCTAATATGTAGTTAACACCGCCCACAGAGTACCTGTATCTGGATAATCATGACTGTTAGAGAATGATGATAGCGTCTCATAAATATAAGTTTCTCACTAATCCGCAGTTAATTGAATATTCACGTTCAATGAGAGACAGACCTTTTTATTATCACCGTTTATAATTGCATGCATAATCTGGCGTAACAATAGCTGGCTGTAAATCCTCTGCGGGAATCGGCTCACCATACACCTGAGTCACCGGTATGACTCCAGCCCAATAAGGTAAATCTAGATCCTCTTTATCGTCAATAGGGCCTCCCGCTCTGACTTTACAGGCGCTTTCAGTTAATGGAATAGCCACCAACGCCGTAGCTTTTAACTCTTTCGCCAGATGTTTTCGGTAATCACCGTCTGACCCAGGAATAATCTTCTGGGTAATTTGATAGAGCAATTGTGCATGTTCCTTTGGCTCCGTTATTTCTCCGCCTTTACCATGAATCACCACCGACCGGTAATTGGCAGAGCAATGCATACCCGAACGCGCAACGACAATGCCATCAAGGTGTGTGATACAGATACAAACTTCATTACCCGCTGCTAGTTGCTTCATCAAACGAGAAGAGCGTGAACCATGTAAATAAATATGCTCGCCAATACGGGCTATTGCCATAGGTATAGCTAAAGGGCCATTTTCTGTCGCTATGGCCACAACCCCCATCACCGCATCATCGACAATACTATAGATCGTTTGTTGACTGTAATCCGCTTTGGCGGCCCCCTGCTTTACAACCGAACGCTTAGTCGGCGCATTACTTTGGTATTGACTCATTGAATTGACCTCATCATGTAGATTGGTCTATTATATTTTTTTCTGGTCCAATAGAAAGGTCCATAATGAAAAGTATAGAGAACCATAAATATGCCATTAGATATACTATCTATCCAACTTGACCGCCACCAGTCAATACCACTTCCTAGACAGTTGCATACACAACTATATCAGCAAATCCTAAATGGAAAGATGATTTACAAAGAACAGCTACCCGCTACTAGAACACTTGCCAAGTCGTTAAACGTTGCTCGCGGTGTTGTCGTTGCGTGTTATGAGATGTTAAAAGCTGATGAATTAATTTCGGGGTTTGGCAAAGGTGGAACACAAGTGAGCTATCGCCTTCGACGCTTTCACTACCCCAGTATTAAAACGGACTCTGTTGACATGCCGTTGTCTCATAGAGGAAAAGCAATAGCGGAAGCACGAGAATATCACCGTCAAACCAACGCCTACACGCCCAACAGCTTGTCTCCCAGCGTACCTGACGTCTCTTTATTCCCCTATGCCAAATGGCAGCGTCTCAGTAAAGAAGCGTTAGAAAGCGCACCTGTTTGGTATGAACGCAGTGGTGGCACGCTCTTGCTAAAAAAGAATTTACAAACGTATTTGTCTCAGTATCGAGGCATTAATATAGATAACCTAGATCGCTTATTGATTACCACTGGTAGCCAAGCATCACTCAGTTTATTAGCACAACTACTGACTGAACCGGGAGATGTAGCGCTGATTGATCAACCTGGCTGGGCTGGAGCGAAAGCGGCCATACAACAAGCGGGACTAACGGCGATATATGCGCCAATAGATGAGCAAGGAACACAACTTTCTGACTGGAATACAAGTGGAAAGAATATGACGCCTAGGATTGCAATGATTACGCCCAGCTGCCAATTCCCTACCGGTCGACCCATGAGTATGGCACGACGCGAAGCCTTGGTTCGCTATACCGCTCAACACCAAACTTGGTTAATAGAAGATGATTATGCAGCTGAATACATCTATGACCAACATCCGTCCCCTTCCATTCTTGCTCACAGTACGACGAACCATATTATTCATGTGGGCTCCATGAGTAAATTATTATTACCGAGCTTACGCTTAGGCTGGATGGTTGTCCCCGCACACTTAGCCGCAAGCATTAGTGGTGCTATCAACACGCTGGGTATTCAGCCGTCTGGCATACTTCAACAACAATTAGGGCTGTTTATTCAACATGGCTATCTGAGCGCTCACCTGATAAAAACTCGCTCTGCCTACAATGAGCGTCGTCGCTTATGCAGCCATTATTTGCAAAAAAATGGGCAACCTTTTTTTACCATAATGCCTTCGATGAGCAGTATGAATCATTATTTAAAAATTAACCTTGAAACTGCTGATATAGAAAAATTGCGTGGACGCATAGATGAGGCACATCTAGGCTGTGAGATATATCATCAGATGCGTCATGGTATTAAAGAACACTATTTATTATTAGGCCATGCGAACTTACAAGAATCGATGATCGCTAAAGAATTGGATAAACTATTACAGCTATGTAAATAAAAATAACTTATCAAGTTAGAGGATTTTACCGTAATCAGTAGTTATTATTTATGCATGGTAGTCAGAAGGTGGGCTTTACAATAATGGCGAAGCACTTTGCTATTGTTTGACTTAAAAAATCAGCAAATTAATCGAAAGCTGATGACTTATCATGGATATACTGTGATTTTTTGGTCATCTTATTTTTCTGGTGCGTTTTCCAATCACCTGACGCCGGCTTTACTACCGCTGGAGGCCTTGGCACTTCTAATGGTTCTTATGAACACGCAGATAATTATAGCGATCACAAGGGTTAATGAGTTTGAATCATTGACCTTTCCGTTGATAACGGGAACATTAATAATCGAGTAGGATTTTATAAACGATCAGCATTTATTCTTTATTATTATTAACTATCAATGCTGTTAGTCGACATTGTAGGGAGAATGAGGAGGCTCGTATATAACAGAAATATTATGTCGCTAAAATCAACACGAGAAATTTTCTTTCGATTTGAATAATTTCAATACTAGACGAGGTACACACAATGACGCTGAACTAAAAATGGTACCCTCAAACAATAGGCGTATAACATTGTAGCTGCGGATGCTCGATAGTATTGAATTGCATATCCAAATGATAAACAGAAACGGTAAGGGGTTCTACTAATGGTTGGGACAAACTGAGAGCGCAATATAGATCATCACTAACGAAACTATAACTGTACCAGTCAGAATTTTCATCCTTAATCCGAGGACTAAACTCTACCCTCAAACCTTCCGGCCCCAACTGTTTTCTACGCGCTTTAACTACACTTTCTTTTAATGTCCACAAGCGATAAAACTCCAGCGCCTGATCCTCCGATGGCAAGCTAGCAATAAGTTCAGCTTCAGTTGCCGAAAAATAATGTTCTGCGATCTGCTGAATACTACGCGCTTTACTAGGCAATTCTATATCTACCCCGACCTGAGCCCGAAGACTCACTACACAGCAAATAACATTATGGCTATGGGATAAATTAAAATAGACCTCATCTTCCTCTGCACCCTTTAAAAAAGGTGCCGCATCCTGAGGATGTTCAACAGAGTGATTACTTAACCATTTTGGGTTTACAGCATTCAGGTGACTACGTAATAAGAAATGTCCCGCAATATACTCACGCCGTCTGCGAGCAGCACTAATATTTTGTAGGCGTTGCTGCTCACTATCACTTAAACACTGCTGATATTGATCAAAAGCACTCTCTGGCAGCTGATTATAATCTCGCCACATCCACATTGAAACTACACTGTCATCTGACACTATTATACCTTACGCCTCGTTAAATCTTTCTCGTTGAAACGGCATCCAAATCTCATAGCGATAGCTTAAATGTAAATATACGAATTTACACCAAAACAGATTTAACCCTCTCCCATGATTACTTTATATCATTGTCGACTGGCCTACATCAGCATCCAATTCATCTACCTCTATCCAGCACTTCTCATTTTTAAATTAAAAAATGTTTGACAATCACGACCAGCTTCAGGGAAAAAACATACTGTTGGTGGCTTGAATTTAGGTGTTGAGCACATTTCAGTATTTTTAATTTTAACATCAAGCCAATTCTAAAAAATAAACTAACCCTATACCAACAGAATATAGCGAAGATCCCAGCAACGCTACCTGGCTATCACTATGCTTCAAGCATAAGATGGTAAGCAGGCAAAGCGCTTAATAACGACTTACCATATCGTTTACTCACTAAACGTTTATCCAGAATACTAATGGTGCCTGTATCGTTTTCATTACGGAGTAAGCGCCCACAAGATTGCACTAATTTAATTGATGCATCGGGTACCGATATTTCCATAAAAGCGTTGCCGCCTCTAGCTTCAATCCATTCTGCTAGCGATGCCTCTACGGGGTCGTCAGGTACTGAGAATGGTAATTTCGCAATAACCACATGCCGACAATAATCGCCAGGCAAATCAACCCCTTCTGAAAAACTTGCCAAGCCAAACAAGATGCTGCCTGCGCCACCATCAATTATTTTTTTATGCTGGGAGATCATTTCTTGTTTACTATGATCGCCTTGCATAAGGATCATATCCTGCCATGTCGACGACAAACTATGGTAAACATCAAGCATTTGTTTTCGTGATGAAAATAATACTAGGCTGCCCTGCCGCTCATCTAGTATGGAGGGTAGATTTTCGATAATATTTTCTGTATGCAAGGCGGCATTATTCGCCTCGACAACAAATTTAGGCACTTGCAATGTAGCTTTTGAAAAATCAAATGGGCTCGGCATAATACCATAGTGATGATTATCAGTGGTTCCAGAGCGCATCATAAAACGATCAAAATGGCCCAAGGCCGCCAAGGTTGCCGAAGTCACTACTGCACCATAGCAATGATCCCACAAACTCTTTTTAAGTGTATGAGCGGCTAGTATTGGGCTCGAACACACTTCAAAATCTATACTGCCATTAAACTCCAGCATACTCACCCATCGTGCTATGGGGATTTTTTTATCTGCTGACTTACCTGAACCGCTTTTACTTGAATCACTCTTATCCTCACCGCAATAGCTATACCAGAGCTGTCGGTTCGCCTCTGCACGCGCCTGCCAATTAGCGACAACTGACAACCACGTTTCCAGATCCACTCTAGGCACTGCACTGTAGCCGTCTTCCAGTGCCGATTGGATTTCAATCACTACTTTAGCAATTAAACTACTTAAACGATCAAATTGCTGATGTAACTCTACGGCATAATCTGACAATGTCTTATCGATAATACCTTCTTCAAAACGGTAGCGACGCGCATCGCCTTCTCGCCGAAATGACTGTTTTTCTAACAGTAACTGTTCGTCAAATAATTGCTGGCAATAGGGATAAATTTTCTCCAGCACAGTCTTAGTGCTTAAAAACACACCAGGTAGCTGCTCACCATAGTGATCAATATTTCCCGCGCCACTAATATCACCCAACAGTGATAACAGTACTTTTTGATTTTGCTCAAGCCATTTACTCGTACTATTCACACGCGTGTGATAAGAAAAATGATTGAGTGCTTTTTCGGGCAAATGATGGCCCTCATCAAAAATATAAATAGTCTCTTCTGGATTAGGTAGAATAGCGCCTCCACCTAAGGCAAGGTCAGCCAATACCAGGTCATGATTAGCCACAATACAATCATAGCTATCTACTGCTTCACGGGCCTTAAAGAAACTACAGCTCGACACATTGGAGCAACGTCTACCCGTACACTCACGATGATTAGTAGTGATGGGAGCCCATACCGCAGCATCGATTTCTTGTGGCCAATTATCACGATCACCATCCCACTTGCCTGCACTCATGGCATCGACCATGCTGTTGTAAATCTTTACCGCTTGATCATCTACCGATGGCTGCTCATCTTCATACAAGGCTTGGTTAAACGTATTGTAAGCGTCACTGTCCATTAACAAACGATCTAACTTACTTAAACACAAATAACGCCCACGGCCTTTCGCTAGGGTAAACGTAAATGCTAAATCGGTATTACGTTTAACCTCAGGAAGATCTTTATGAATAATTTGTTCTTGCAACGCAACCGTCGCCGTTGAGATAACGATTTTTTTATTCAGCGCTTGGGCCACGGGAATAGTTGCCAACAAATAAGCTACTGTTTTTCCCGTACCTGTGCCCGCCTCAATGACACACACATGATTATCACTATCACGCACACCCTCTGCATCACTAGTGATAGCTGATAATGTTCTCGCTATATCGGCAATCATCAATTTTTGCCCATAACGAGGCTTAAGTTCTTTAGCCTCTAGGAATTGACGGTAAGCCGATTGGATTTTTTCTTTTACGGCGGTGCTGATCACAAGTAACTACCCGCTGTCGATATCTTCATAGCCGTTAATTGAACCCTCAAATAATCACAAGAAAAATGGCATGGTGGACTATGCATTACTTTCTTTACTGACGCTTTCTTTGCTAGCGGTCTGCTGGCTGATAACCGGATTAGCATACATAGAAATCAACTCTTCTCGCCAGCGCTTATCGCATTGTGCCATACGCTCTTCAAATTGTTGTTTATGCTCTAATAAAGCGCTGGCATGAAAGTCAGGGATATTTAATGCTTCACAATCACAATCACCATGCAATATTCGATAGGCCACCATATTGCTGGGATGTAAATGATAATTACGAATAATCGCCTCATCTAACTCAGCGACCACTTCATCGCTAGATTGATAATCACCCTGTAATGTTTTACCAAAATGGATATGTACATTGCCTTTAAGTCCAGTGATACCTTTGGCAATACTTGAAGCATCTTCGTGCTCATCCTTCTCATATTCACCATGGGTTTTATACGCATATAATTCGTGGGACTTGGCTTCGTCACAAGGGTCATATTCGTAGGAAATTGACACCGGAACGATATTCAATTCATTAATATAATCCGCTAATGACGTGGTCTTAGGCTTACTAAGCCCGAGCATGCCGATCACCGCACTATTGGTACGATCTAAGCCATCTTTTGCCCGCCCTTCTCGTTGAGCAATCCATACATTGACGCTATCCCCAACAATAGAATGATGGATATAAGCCGACAAGTGTTTAGCTACTTTTAATTTTTCTCGTGGCGCTGTAGCGGATCGATTAACAATAAAACTTTTATTCACCCGCATTAAATCAGAAACATAGGACTTAGTTAATAAATTGTTACCTATCGCTATGCGTAAAGTATCATGTCCATTAGTGTATAAGGCCCAATTTACTAAGCTAGGGTCCATGGCGATATCGCGATGATTACTAATAAATAAATGGGGTTTTCCATCTTTCAAATTTTCCGTACCAGAAATACAAACCCCTGATGTGGTGTCATCGATAACCCTTTGCAAATAAGGCTTAGTAATAACCTGTAAGTCATTAACAGAATTCACACCTTTTGTTTGGCGCGATAAATGGTGTCGAATCAATGGTGCGAGCAAGAACAATAGGCATTCTGGGATTTTAGGAAAGCGTAGGCGTCCGACAGTAAAAATAAATTCTTTATCCGCCAACAAGCGCTCTATTGTCGGGCGTACTTCTGCATCGTTATAAGGACGAATATCATCAAATCGATTCATTATTATTAGCGCCTATCGCCCGAAAACCAGGGTACATCATACGAGCTTTTATCGACTAGGTGCACAACATCTAACACTAAAGTAAATAATGCCATACGCACGAGTACACCATTGTCGGCTTGACGAAAAATCGCTAAGTTTGGATTTTCATCGAGATCACTATCGAGCTCATTAGCTTCTACACGAGAATCACGCGGTAAAGGATGCATAATCACCGTATTTGGCTCACAAAACTGCGTATAAATGGATTGATTTAGACGAAAACGACCTCGATATAAGTCCGCTTCTTCCTTGGTTTGAAAACGCTCTTCTTGAATACGCGTGGAATAAGCAATATCCACATGAGAAATACTCGGGGTCAATTCTTCTGAGATAACCACTTGATGACCAGCTTCACGCAAAGCCTCTATAAGATAAGCCGGCATGGCCAATTCCTTTGGCGATACTAAACTGACATGCACATTATTATACAAACACAACAACTGACAGAGGGAATGTACCGTACGCCCGTGTTTCAGGTCGCCAATCATAGCAATACGCAAGCCATCGACTTTGCGCGCTTTGGACTCTAGCTCGTTACGAATAGTGAAAAGGTCTAATAAGGCTTGTGTGGGGTGTTCATTAGCGCCATCACCACCATTAATCACCGGTACACGACTGGCTTTAGCAAACTCGCCAACGGAGCCACTTTTCGGGTGGCGCATACAAATGACATCACTGTAACCCGATAACACTCTTGCAGTATCGTAGAGAGATTCACCCTTCGATAAAGCCGAGCTTTCAAAACCTGTGGTTTCACGTACATCACCACCCAACAGATTAAAAGCACTACCAAAGCTAATCCTGGTTCGCGTACTTGCTTCAAAAAACATATTGCCTAAAATAGCGCCCTCTAGTACTCGTGTCGCGCGCTTGCGCTGAGCATAGGGCCGCATAGAGTCAGCAACGGCAAACAGCTTATCAATATCACTACGTTCAAATTGCTGGATAGATAAAATATGCGAGCCGGGGAAGTTCATGACATTCTCGTTTGAAAAATCTGGGGCGCTATTATAACGGTAATTGTAACGGCATTTTTTCTTTTATTAAATAACTTGAAATTATTAACCTAATTTTGGGTAATTCAATACTAAAAATGACGTTTGAGAACCACTAGGAGGCTGTTCGAGAATAGGGGGGCCTTAGCGAGGGATAGCGGTTTTGAGTCAGATTTTTTCATGAACTGAGGAGAATAGTGGTTCTATTTGCCAACAGTAGGCGCCCTTAAGCGACGAAAATCAGGAGAAAATCTGGCCAAAATCTGCTTTTCCGCAGTAGGTTTCTATTTTCAGACAGCCTCCTAGGAGCCTTTAGGACTTAACCGTTCGTAGCGAGGGAAAGCAGAAAATAGTCAGTTTTTGCAGTCGATTAAGGCGAATAGTCGCTCTATTTAACGAAATTGACCGTAAACAATGGCGGGTTCCTGCTTTTCCGCAGTAGAACAGTGTTAAGTCCGACAGGCTCCTAGAGGCTCAGTATCCAAAAAAGCCCCATACATCTAGATCTGCCCTAAACTAGATAATCAATATTAATGCAACAACCCATCACCATAGTCGAGTAAGTCTTGAACAATACTTTGATTCATCTCGGTATCATCACTATAAGCCAATAAACGCTCAAAATACTCGTCCAACACAATACTCCCGCCGGCATCAGTATCGCTTAAACGCTGATATCGCCATTGTTGCCACTGCTCAGTTTCTGCTTCACTAAGGCTCTGGGGAAAATGTCGTGCGCGATAGCGAAACAGCAACGTTTTTAAGCGTGGATCTTTTAACTTTTCGGTATAATCCGCCAAGGTTTCTGGTTCTGCCCCTCTGATAGCAGGATATAGCTGTTTATCATGGCTATTCATAAAACCATCATAGAGTTGCTGCTCAGCATCTGACTTAGGCGGGAAGTGGTTGTTTAAAAAAACCTGCTGAATTTTACTAGAAATATCGGCATGCCGCAGCTGCTGCCAATAGCGTTCACATTGAGACTTATCAATGCCCAATCGGTCAGCAGCCGGTGTATCGAGTAATTTGGCAGTAGCGACTATGGGTGATTTATTTAAGTGTACTTCTTTCAACGGTATACGCTCACAACCCTCAGGTAAATCCTCTTGCTTTACATATAAACGCTCACAAATTTCATCCGCAGATAAGGTGAGCAATGGCTGAGGATCAACAGACAAATCATAACAAATAACACTGTTCTTATTAGTCGGGTGATCTGCGAGAGGCACAATAAGCCCCGTGCAGCCCTGTGCAGCAGGAAAGCGGGAGCTAGTATGTAATAGTGGTTTACGTTGTGTCACATCAATGATGGAGGCCACTTTATGCTTGTCTTTGAGGCTATAGGCATAAGCATAAAGCTCTGGATGATGCTGTTTAACCAACTTGGCCAAAGCAATGGTAGCGTAGACATCAGACAAGGCATCATGAGCTGCTTCATGCAATAGACCATTCGCTTTACTCAGGTTTTCTAGCTTAAAACTGGGGGTCCCTTGCATGCTCATCGGCCATTGGATGCTGTCGGGACGGAGGGCATAACACAAACGCACCATATCAATAATATCCCAACGTGAGTTGCCCTGTTGCCACTCTCGCTCATAGGGGTCGTAAAAGTTACGGTATAAGCCATAACGAGTGACCTCATCATCGAAGCGTATACTGTTGTAACCCACGCCACAGGTATTTGGCTTGGATAGCTGTTGATGTATTTGTTGAAAAAATTTAATTTCAGACACGCCTTCGGATAGGGCTTTTTGCGGTGTAATACCCGTTAATAGACAAGCTTCTGGATGAGGCAAGCAATCACTGCTCGGTTGGCAATAAATCACTAATGGCTCGCCAATAACATTAAGATCCTCATCTGTACGGATGCCTGCAAATTGCGAGGGCTTATCTTGACTAGGGGAAACACCCCAAGTTTCATAATCATGCCAATAAAGTGACTTCATTATTATTGTCCTTTTAGTCAATCACACCAGAGCCACTATATTACAGACAAAAAAATACCCCGCCATAAGCTGCAGGGTATTTTTCATTAAAACGAGCTGGATACTATACTTACTTTGAAGTACCAGTAACCGTGATATCTACGCGACGATTTTGTGCACGCCCCGCAGCAGTATCATTAGAAGCAACAGGAGAAGACTCGCCTTCACCGCTAGTACTAATGTTATAAGATTCTAGACCTTTTTCTACTAAGTGGCTTTTTACTGAAACCGCACGTCTTTCTGATAGACCTTGGTTATAGCCTTCATCACCACGACTATCAGCATGACCAACCACTTTAACATTACTGACTTTAATAGCAGATGCACGTGCAGAAAAATCATCAAGAGTAGCTTTTCCAGCCGCACTTAATTCGTCACTGTTAGTGGAAAATAAAGCGTCGCCAGCAAAAGAGACCGCTTGAGAAACAGCAACAGATGTAGGTGCAGGCTTGGCAACAACCTTAGCCTTGACATCATGACACTTAGAACTAAAACGGCCATCTGCCACCACAATACATTTAGCATAACTACTTTTAACTGGTTTTTTAGCGCCATCCGTTAATGCTCCACCCGCTACGTGAGCTGATGCGCCTGTGCTAGACAACACTGATGTCAATGCAATTGTCGCAACGGTAATTAATGTATTTCTCATAAGTAAGACCTCCAAAGTCCTAAGTCATTATCTTTGTTCAGTTGGATTATTTTTTGGTAGCGTCTCTATTCTACAGACACTTGCGGCAGAATATACAACAGCTGTAAAGGATTTACAGCAAAAATAAAGAAATAGCACTAAAAATTACGCACAAAAGACACGACAGGTTGTTTTTTAACCTAAACAATATATTTTAGCTCAAAAAATTGAACGTTGCCTAAATAACCATACAATAGGCAACGATCGATAGTGAGCGGCTACTTTGTTTTTTTCGCTTTGATTTTATGGCATGTAGAGTAGTGAAAATCATTCTTACTTGACTTAGTCACTTTTGCACAGCCCTCTACAACCTTTACTGGCTTCCCAGAACCGTCAACTAAAGTACTGCCTTTTGACAATACAGTATTACTGAAAGCAAAAGTAAAAACAGCCAAGCAACTCATTATCATTAAATGTTTCATCATTATAAATATCTCCGAGATTTATTATTACCGATTACATTACATGCAGATTAATCAGCCGTAATGCGTGCCAATAGCGGTTAACGCTCTAGAGACTATAGTCAAAGAAAAAAGGATCAACAATGTGGATTTCAGACTATTTACAATTAAATTTTCATAAATTAAATTTAAGAAAAAAATAGCTTACCCTCAGCAAGTAAAGAGAATATTTTCGCCTAATATGTGCTTTCACATATTGTGCGTCGCCAATAAAAGATCGGTTTTAGACGCCATAATGAGATCGTTTTTATGCAAACCGGCAATTTTATGCGTCCACCACCGCACCGTCACACGACCCCACTCAACCAATAAAGCGGGATGATGGCCATTAGACTCAGCCAAGTCCCCGACGTTATTGGCAAACGCTAGCGCCGACATAAAATCACTAAACTCGTAAACCTTTAGCAACTGTGGCACTGCTTTTTTTTCAACAACTTGCCAGTTATGCAACTGCCCCAGCCACTCGTTGACTTCATCGGTGGTCATACGCGGAGTATCTGCACTACAAGCTTCACATTCATACTGAAATAACTCAGTCATTCTTACTCTCCCCTATTAACAGCTAAAAAAATGCCCCGAATAATCGAGGCACCTATCAATCAAAAACCAAAGAAATGATGTTGAAAACATATTACTCAACACTCATTACCGCACCGTTATAGTGCCTTCTTCTATTTTTGACTTCCATATTTGTGGCCCAGTTTTATGTACCGATTCACCTTGAGTGTCCACGGCAACGGTAACCGGCATATCCTTAACTTCGAATTCATAAATGGCTTCCATGCCCAAGTCTTCAAAGCCCACCACTTTAGCGCCCACGATGGCTTTCGATACAAGATAAGCAGAACCGCCTACCGCCATCAAATAAACTGCTTTATGATCTTTAATAGCCTCTATAGCCTCATCTCCACGTTCAGCTTTACCTACCATGCCCAACAGGCCCGTTTTTTCCAACAGTGTACGAGTAAACTTGTCCATTCTAGTAGCCGTTGTCGGTCCCGCAGGACCAACCACCTCGTCCCGAACCGGATCAACAGGCCCTACGTAGTAAATAAAACGACCTTGCATATCGACAGGTAATGGCTCACCCTTACTGATCATATCTACCATACGTTTATGTGCAGCATCACGTCCGGTTAAGAGCTTACCTGACAGCAATAGTGTATCTCCTGGCTGCCACTGAAGAACATCCTCTGAACTAATAGTATCTAAGTTAACTTGGCGTGTATTAGGATTTACTTCCTGAGTAATTTCAGGCCAATCAGATAGATTGGGTGGTATTTGCAACGCGGGCCCTGACCCATCCAGAGTAAAATGTGTATGACGAGTCGCAGCACAATTGGGGATAAGCGCTACCGCTTTATTTGCTGCATGAGTAGGGAAATCTTTGACCTTAATATCGAGCACCGTGGTTAAACCACCAAGACCTTGAGCACCAATACCTAATTGATTCACCTTGTCATACAACTCTAAACGTAATTCCTCTGGTCGGTTTTCAGCACCTTTCTTTTGTAGCTCTTGAATATTTATCGGTTCCAGTAAAGCTTCTTTAGCTAGCAACATCGCTTTTTCTGCAGTACCACCCACGCCGATGCCAAGAATACCTGGCGGACACCAACCGGCTCCCATTGTAGGCACCACCTTTAACACCCAATCTACCACAGAGTCCGAGGGATTTAACATAGCAAACTTTGATTTTGCTTCACTGCCGCCGCCTTTAGCGGCCACGTGAATATCAACTTTATTACCGGGAACAATTTTATAATTAATAATGGCAGGCGTATTATCACCAGTATTTTTTCGCGCGCCATCGGGGTCAGCTAAAATTGAAGCACGCAATACATTATCTGGATGCTTATAGGCTTGACGAACACCCTCGTTAATCATATCTTCAAGTGGCAAGTCACCCTCAAAAAGCACCTTCATACCCACATTGACAAACACGGTGACAATCCCCGTATCCTGACAAATAGGTCGGTGACCCTCCGCGCACAGTCGTGAATTAATCAGTATTTGTGCCATCGCATCTTTTGCAGCGGGATTCTGTTCTTTTTCGTAAGCTTCATTAACGGCTTTAATGAAGTCTAAAGGGTGATAATAAGAAATAAACTGTAAAGCATCAGCAATACTTGTAATCAAGTCATCTTGCTTAATAATAGTTGTCATAATAAATATCTCTTCAACCGATGATAAAAATAAAAATAGGCATAAATACACCTCCCTCTCGGGTCAAGTTCCACCCACTAAGGAATAGTAGAACAAAACTAAAACACTACCCAACTATGGCTTAACTTGCTTTAACTTTTGTAAATCACGATTAACCGTACGCCTGAAAGCATCCAGTGAGGTGATTGCACCTTCAGAATTTTGTAGCCGCTTATCGATACTATTGATTTTTTTCAGCGCCGATTGACTCTGACCTGCCTGAGCAGATAATAAGTTAAGTGTGTCACTATGGGTAGCGAGCATTTCCCTGTTGTTGGATAATCGCTCGCGGACAGATTGTAGCAACAAGTCCTGCTCTGCAACTCTCTGAGAAGTTGATGACAATGCCGCTTTTAGTGGTGTTAGTTCACCTACAGTTTTATTCATGCTAAGGATAGTTCTTTCTAGTGCGGTGATTTTACTTTGGCCTTTTTCTAGTGACTGGAGTTTCTTATCAGTGTCACCAATAGCTGCACGATTCACATTGCGAGTTGCCCACAATTTAGCAATTTCCGACTCCGCCTTTATTGTCTTTACGTTTAACTGTCTAACCTTAGCTCCAACAGATGCTAAAGATTGGCTAGCGCTATCATCAGAGATGGCTAACTTATCTTCCAGCTGAAGAATACGTGTAGCTTGATTAGTGCTCGCTTGTTGTGCCAACTGTAATTGCCAGATAGCATACCCTGTGCCCGCTAAAGCCCATAAAGTCATGAGGAAAGTAAACCAAACAAAGCCCGATTTAGAGGAGGATTGCACCGCTACCCTCGAAGGGGTGCCCGTATTGTGTTGGCGAGCAGCTCTAGCCCGTCTATCCGCTAAATCTTCTTTAGCACTCATTACCGATGATACCGTTGGTTCTCTGCGTTCAGCCACGATTAACCCCTTTTACTATCGACTGTTATCACCAGCATGTCTCCCAGTATAGGGGATCGATCACCAGCGTCTCGTTATTGATAAATAAATAATGGCTTTTATTATACGAGATAATCATGCAAAAACCCTATAAGACAGAACAAAAAATTGGATTTATACCTACTTGAATAAGTATTCGCTAATAAAAAATGAGCATTTACTTTTTCTCGCAAGACGCCTTGACCCGTCATAGCGGGCTCTATGGCGAGGAAATGCAGTACTGAGGATAAAATAAAGACCCTTTTTTATAGTGAATACTTATTTGGCTTGGTATTATACG
>JBLHJR010000002.1:0-81207 GCA_047619205.1 Candidatus Endobugula sp.
TCGTAAATGTGCCCAAATTTTAAAGGCACAAACGTATGGCCCGTATTAGAAACAATGCCTAGAATTCGAACTTTCACTATGTACAGTATTTCAGATCCTGCATACGCCGCAAGAGAGTTTGGTAGCGATTCCACTAAAGCTTGAAGACAATTCCCGTGGACCAAGATACCAGGCGCTATAGGGTCGCCTAACTCCCTTTTGTTTCTTTCTTGATAGATAACAGACATAGCATGAGAAATTTCAGCCACACCCTCTACTTCTATCTCTGTTCCTAGAACCGAACTCCATTTCTTTATTGCTTCAGAAACTTGCATATTTTTGGAGCCCTAACGCCAAGCTCACCTGCACTTACTGCGGAGAGCGTTTTTGTGTGAAAATGGAGCGCAGCGACAGACACAAAAACGAGCGTAGCAGTATGTGTCAGAGTGCAGCGTCTTGTTATGGGTTTTTATGCCACCCGTTTTTATAACCTTTACGCAATATAATAGGAAAACTTACTAAAATACCTATAGGCTGTGTGACGATAATAACTATACCCCAGAGCCATTTAAACCGGCCAAACTGGTAGAAGTAAGCACCTGAGAGAGCCCCATAGGTTATTGTGGTTAACCCCCAAAAATACGCAATATAGCGAGCAACTTCTGTGCTAACAAAATAGTTTACTGTAATAGTTACCACTGCAAGCAGTGTATTTATTATAAATACAATTACAGACAATCGAAAATATTTTTCAGCTTTATTACTAGACATTAATATATCTCAGTGACCTATAACAGTATGATATTGAGGAAACCTTCCCCAATATCATTATTATTCATTTACCACATGCGTCTTAGCAAGATAATCATGTAAACATCGTTTGTTTTCGCTAAAAATAAACATAATGTCTATAAGGGCTAAAATAAACCCGACTTTCGGTACGGAAGCAATAACGTATTGAAAAAAAAATCTCTTTAACAACAACTCTTTAACACTTATAGGATTACCATTACTACCTACTATCCTTATGCCTACCAAGTGCTTACCCCAAGTTTGCCCATTCTTTAAATGTATATAATTGATGAAAATATAGGCAGCAAAATTAAATGATCCTACTGATAAAAGTAAAGTTAACGGCGCAAGAGAAATATTATCGTATTCGAAAAGGCCAAATTGCCAGCCTGAAAAATAATAAAATGGCAATATCGTTAAACTATCCAAAATATATGCAAAAAACCTTTTAATTCTAGTTGCTCTATTAAATTCTGTGTTCATTTTTATCTCCTTATTAAATATAACGCCGTTGTAAATTGCAGTTTTGGAGGAACTTTTTTGTGCGATTTTGCACAAAAAGCAGTGACGGAAAAACTGTCAATTTGACAACTTTGTTAGTCATTAAATAGCAGTTATTATCTGCTTAATTACAGGCTTTCCTTCTAATAAAATTTCGAACTCCCAGTTACCTTTTACAGCTTCCCATTCGGCTTCTATATACCATGAAAAAACACCACTAGAACTACCCGCTTCTCCAATGCATTTTCCTGCTTTACGATTTCGAAAATAAGAAGATCTTTTACCTTTAGGAGTTGTCATTTCTGGGTGTGTTAATTTATGAGTAATGGTATAGCAATCACTATCTTCTAAATCAGATATCATATAATCAATACCGAATACAACGCCCAGATTCATCTGGATACTTTCAGTCTCTTTAATTACTTTAATTTCTTCACATTCTCCGCGCTTAATAGGATAACCATCTGCATGCTTTAGCTTTTCACAGCCTGCAACCCCTACATATCCATATTTATACTTTACATTCTTTTCTTCTTGTTGTGCCAGAAAAGAACAGCTTGCTAAAAATACAGAAAGCAGCATTACCACTAAAACCTTCAAAACTTACTCCTTAACTAAATTTTTATGACTAACGCCTACATCAGCTGTTGCCGAAAGTGGCGGTTTTTTGTGTGATAATGAGCGCTAGCGAAAACACAAAAAAACGGTGCTTTTGGCAATCCGCTGGATGTATTTGTTAGGGCACGATGTTTATAGAATGCAAAACACCTTGCCGATTATACATACTGTCCAACTACTTTAAAAACATTGAAAGTACGCGATTCTTTTATACTACCGCTTTCTTATTTAATTATATGACTCTTGGTCTTTATTTCTCTGATATCTTTCTTCTTTCATACCGACAACGAATAAACTGACGCTTTGATTATAGTGTAAACGAAGCCATCAATGACATTGTTTTACAGTGGCAATAACGTCGACGCATCAAACCCTTTTTATTGTGCCGCAAATATCTCTTTAATTATTTTTTTTAGGTAACTCTAGCCCCTAACGCTCGGCTAAGCTGCCGAAACGGAGTTGATTGTTTTGTATGACAAGTGGGTGTCCCTCTTGATTTGTCCCTCTTGATTTTTCTCTTGATTTTAAAGAAGCGGAGTTTGATATACAAGAGAAGTCATTGGCAGCTTGGTAGTATTAATGGCATAGATTTATAGTGAATTCAGTTTATGTGGAAATGGGCATGTCTGTATCTCGGAATAACATTAAAGTGGATAAAAGGTGATAAATGCGCTGAATACGCAATTTTTTCTTGCGGAAATGCTAAGCAGAGAATAATATGTTTATTTGCTGTTTTGGAGGTGTGGCCGTGTTTAATAGTTCAGATATACATACAGTAACCGATTTTAGCCGCAAACCGGCAGAGCATATCAAGCGGTTGATGGACAGTAAACGTCCGGAGATACTGACGGTCAACGGTAAAGCGGCTGTTGTTGTGCAAGACGCCGAAACCTATGAGCATATGGCAGCGTTAGCTGAGTATGCAGAGAGCATTCAAAATATCAGGCAGGCTCTTTCCGAGGAAGGGCGACCTCTCAATCAATTTACTAGAGAGTTTGAGGTAAAGCACGGTATCAAGCGTTGAAAAAATATCGAACAGACATCAAGCCTACTGCTGAAGATGACCTTGCTAGGCGCTATGTACAGATTGAAAAAGAGTCTCCCCAGAATGCAGTGAAGTGGTATTTGGGAATCATTGAGGCTATAGAGAAGCTTGATGAGTTAGCCGAACGCTGTCCTATAGCACCAGAAGACTCTGATATTCAAAAAGGTATTCGTCATTTAATTATTGGTGGTTACCGTGTTCTCTATATAGTTGATCACGAGACTGTTCAGGTATTGCATGTTCGGCATAGTAGACATCATAGAATGTTATAAAAATAACTTACTTTGTCACGAATTGTAAATTTCCATTAATATCAATTACTTTAAAACTCAGCCTGCTGGATAATACCTCTATGGTGTCTACTATCATTGCTCTTCGGTGGCCATTAGGAAGGTCGTTATAAATGCTAATTAAGGTTTCAACCGCTTCTAAGTTGGCTATTTTGAGTAACTGATTTAGTGCGTGGCGCATAAGGTTATGCCCCTATACTTCTTTTTATACAGTATTGTTCATGCAGCATTCCTGCGAGTCGTTCAATCATTTTGGCTTCCTCGTTATTTAGCGCTTCAATTGTCTTACCGATATGTTATGTTATATCATAACATTTTAGTTGGATGTTTATGCGTCACAGCTATGCTAAAACAAGTGTCCATAGAATGAGTGTGCTCTACGAGACAAGCTTTCTGACATCGTTATTTTACAAGTAACGAGCAGTACCGATAGGTACACCAATATACTGTTTTATCTTTGAGCCAGTATGACTGTTGTTTACATTGAATTTTTAAGGGTTCCACGTAATGGATGATGCTAATCAGTTAAATAAAAATATTGAATTGTCTGAAGAATATTGCCAAAAAAAAGGTGAACGATTAACTGAAAAGCGAAAGCTGGTGTTACGCATACTGTTAACTTCACAAAAGGCAATATCCGCTTATGAATTAGTAGATGATTGTAAAAAAAATCACGGTCAAATAATTTCTGCGATGACAGTTTATCGGGCATTGGAGTTTTTACAGGCTCAGGGGTTCGCTCATCGATTGGAATTAGCGAATAAATATGTGGCTTGTTCCCATATGGTTTGTCGGCATCAACATAAACCATCACAGTTTTTAATTTGCAATCAATGTTCTCGCGTTGAAGAAGTGGATGTTGATGTTTCGATGTTAAAAGGCTTACGAGAGGTGACCAATAAAACTGGCTTTCATTTAAGTGATACCCCATTAGAACTCAGTGGGGTGTGTAAAAAATGTATATAGATTTGTTCTACGCTTGATTAAAAATGTGCATAGTGGAATGATGAGCTTGATAAAGCGGTCAGCGCAATATTTTATGTTGGTTGTGCTGCTGACCCTGTTACCCATTCATTTATAGGCTCATCCTCATAACTGGATTGCTCTAAAAATAAAGCAAATGATACTAGAGAGTTAGCTGTATGAAAGACATTAAGAAAATTTTCCATAATCTCGAAGAAAAACTCAAACAATCTAATTGGTTTGAGGATGAATGGAAAATATATAACCGTGGTGCTTACCTACAGCTCTACAAAGTGAATTGGCACAATCATAATCAAGGCGGAATTCATTTTGAAACGTATATAGAAGCACCTCAAATAAAACAAAAAGCCTTTCCGATTTGTATGCATGCAGAAGAAGATTGTCCATCTCAATCTGAATTCATACAGAAGTTCCTAGCGCTAGAGGGGGATCGCATAAAAAGTTGGAAAGGGTATCAAGCGGGCGGTAAAAACTACAATATTTGTCAGCGCACGTTACCCCTCAATTTTAAAAATTTGGAGCAGCGACTTTTTGATGAATTCAACCGTCTGCGGCAACTTGAAAGCGGTGTTGAGCAGGCATTGCGCACACTTTAGCAGGGGGGAGCATGAAAAAACAAAAAAGTCCTTGTATCGACATGTGTGAATTCTCCGGCCCTAAAGGGTGGTGTTTGGGGTGCGGTCGTACTCGCCCAGAATGCCAAGAGTGGAAAACCATAAAGCCCTATACCAAAAACCTGCTTCAGAAGGAGTTAACAAAAAGACTCGCTAAGATAAAAAGTGAGCCTAACAAATAAGTGAATATAATATTTTTTAAGGATGTTCTGGCTAAGCCAGAGCTTCCACTAGCGTAGAGGTGCGGCGGTTTTTTTAATGATAACTGTGTGGAAAATAAAATCACACCTCTATTGATTGATCTCTGAATCAGCGAGGGAAGACTGACTCAGAGATCCCTGTTAACGTGGCACTCAATAACGTGACGCTACATAAAGTAAATTATTGACACTGGCTCAGGCTGTTTGCCATGTTTTGAATCAGTTTTTGATAGTGGCTGCTTCCTGTCACCAGGCCAACACCATGTGGATCCATAACACCAATAGTCGATACGCTGGTACCTTCAAAAACGTTGTTAACTAGGCCCGGATTGTATTGAGGTTCGGTAAAGGCGCAACTCACACCTAGTTTCTTAACGGTTTCTCGAACCTCTTTGATACGAGCGGGGCTAGGGGCTTGGGCATCACCAAGTGAGATGGAGCCTGCAGCTGCTATACCAAAGCGCTTTTCAAAATACTGATAGGCATCATGAAAGACAATAAACTGTGGATTGTTCAGCGTATTGATTCTCGTGCGTGTAGACTGAATCAGCGCGTCAAGTGAAGCGATGGATTTTGTTGCGTTGCTAGTATAAGTTGACGCATTTTCAGGGTCTTGTTTGGATAAGATGTCTTTAATGTGATTGACCCACAATTTTGCGTTTTCAGGATCTAGCCAAGCGTGGGGGTCGCTACCCTCTTCATCATGTTCATCGTGATGCTCTTCCTTTTCATGATGCTCTTCTTTTTTATTATGTTTTTCTTTGCCGTGCTTTTCACCTTCATGGCCTTCATCCTCATGCCCTTCATGATGCTCATGAGATTCAAAGGTAGCGCCTTCTCTGTATTGGTGAGTGATGGTGCCTTCAATATCCAATACGGCGATTTTCTGCGCTGAACTGGCCACGTTATTCATGGCTTTATTTAACCAAGGGGTAAAGCTCTCGCCCATCCAAAATATAGTGTCTGCGTCGGCTAATGCTTTCGCTTCTGACGGGCGCATAGTGTAGCGATGGGGGGAAGCTTCAGCGGGAATGATTAGCTTGGGCCGGCCTACGTTCTCCATCACTTGGCTGACCAAGGAGTGTAGTGGTGCGATATCAACGGCAACGGAAGGCGCCGCATGAGCATTGACGGATAAGCCAAGGCTTAAAATTGTGCAAGTGGGTAAGTAAGTGAATAGTGAGGTAAAGAGCTTGTGGTGCATTAGGGTCTCCTAAGATTGAAAAATGCAGATGGGAAATAAATTTTGAGTGACAGCTTATATGTTATGTTATAACATATAGTTTTGGTTTTTGAAATATTAATTAGGTATCTATATGTTAATTGAATGCGACAACTTGTCGGTTCATTTTGGTCAGCGAAGCGTTCTCAGCAATATCAGTTTTTCGATCAGCCCACAAGAAATCGTGACGGTACTTGGCCCCAATGGTTCGGGTAAGACCACGTTATTTAAAACACTAATCGGAGCGCTAAATCCCAGCTCTGGGGTATTGAAGAAAAAACCGGGGTTGCGAATTGGGTATGTACCGCAACGGTTGCATATTGACGCCACACTGCCGATGTCGGTAAAACGTTTTATGAATTTGCCGGGTGGCTATTTGCCCAATACGGTTGCCGAAGCGCTTGAACATGCCGGTGTTCCGGGGCTTGCTAAGCAACAAATTATGGATTTGTCCGGCGGTCAATTTCAGCGAGTGTTGCTGGCTCGATCACTGTTAGGCAATCCGGATTTATTGTTGCTTGATGAAGCCACTCAGGGTTTGGATCATCGTGGCTCGGCGAGTTTTTATCGACAAATTGCCAATGTTAGAGACCAGCTTGGGTGTGCCATTGTGATGATCAGTCACGAACTTCACGTGGTGATGCGTCAAACTGATCGGGTTATCTGTCTGAATGGGCATATCTGTTGCCAGGGCAAGCCTGAAACGGTCGGTGACTCACCGGAGTACCACGCCTTATTTGGTCTCGACAGAGAAAGTGAAGCCGCGCTTTATTTGCACCAAGGCCATCATCTACATTCGCACACTAAAAAGGCTCCCCATGCTGGATAATCTGTTTGGTGACTTTTTAGTCCGCGCAATGTTCGCCAGTGTGGGTGTAGCACTGGCGGCGGCTCCTTTGGGTTGTTTTGTGATTTGGCGGCGCATGGCGTATTTTGGCGATGCTACTGCTCACGCTGCGGTGCTGGGTGTTGCGTTGTCATTGGCGTTATCAACGCCCATATTTGCGGGCGTTTTATTTGTGTGTTTATTGATGGCAACCATGGTGTCTAGCTTGAGTGGCCGAGGGTTTACGGTAGATACTTTGCTTGGGGTGATGTCACATTCTTCATTGGCGATAGGTTTAGTGGCAGTTTCTTTTATACCCGGCGTACGTATTGATCTTATGTCCTATTTGTTTGGTGACATTTTAGCAGTAGGCAAGATGGATCTTCTTGTTATATGGGGTGGCGCTTTAGTTGTGTTGGGCTTGGTCGTATGGCGCTGGACGGGTTTATTGTTGTCTACCTTAAATACAGACTTAGCACTCGCTAGTGGCTTTAACCCCAAGCGTGAACAATTTATGTTGACGATTGCATTGGCTGTAGTGGTCGCTGTTGCGATTAAAGTGGTGGGAGTATTATTGATTGCGGCTATGCTAATTGTACCCGCTGCGACGGCACGTCCTTTTAGTCGTACCCCTGAAGCCATGGCGATTGTTGCTGCCTGCTTGGCTGCGTTTAGCAGTCTTTCTGGTTTGCAGGCATCCTATGTATTTGATACACCCACTGGGCCAACAATTGTCTGTGTGAGTGCCTTGTTGTTTATCATGACTAATATTGTCTATCGGTTATTACCCATGAGGCAGATCATTGAAACGATGAGAAAGATAACATCATCAAGTCATTAAGTGTGATGAGATCTAGTGTGATGTGATATCGTCATGCCGGACTTGATCCGGTATCCTGTCAGAGTTTGAAATCACTGAATTATGAAAGCCTTCCTTGGATTTTACTCTTCGGGTTCGCTTATCTGGAATGACCCTGTCTTGCTTTAATTTTCATCATGAGTTTTCTCACCTGTTGTCAGTATGACTTACTGCCGGTGTTTATGATGTTATGTGTGGTTTTGTAAATTATCTAAGTAATATTTAAGTGTTGAAAGAGAGAGTTAACGATTTATATGAATGAAAAAAATGAAGCATTAAGCAAAGAAATGATTGAAAATAATAAGCCTAGTTGTACTGATACAAGCTGTTGTCCTCCGAAAAATCCAGTGTCACGAGATGCTCCAAAAATTGGGCGGAATGACCCTTGTATTTGTGGTAACGGTCGTAAATTTAAAAAGTGCTGTGGAAGAAATACGTAATATTATTCTATCCCATTGTTTTCAATATTTTAATAGTTGATGTGTCGTACCAAAACATAATAGACAAGAACATTAAAAATCGCCCACAAAAAGCGTGGGCTGGACGAGGAAGACTCACCTTTTATGTGAGCGTTAACGGGTTGCAGTGGGTAAGGCTTTTTTATGCTCACACAGACGACACTGTTGGTGATTGGCTCAGTTATTCATTCGGCCATCCATCCAACCTCGCCAATCGTTGTTTAGGTACTTCTCGCTTTAACCAACGCACTAGATCAATCCACATGCGTTTAACTTCACCACTGGGTGGCAGTGTGCCTGCGGATGCCAGTTCAATGGTAATAACGGGGATGTTGAGGTCTACGCCAGCGTAATTACCCAGCGAGCCTGGATAAGTCCCTAATCGCAATAACTTCAATGCGCCTAGTTTTTGTGGGGCGGTCTGTGGGCCGTCGTAATCAACTAGACCATAAGGCGCATGGACGGCAATAATTACATCGGGTGTAAAATCTAGAATAGTGTCAACAAACCACTGTGTTTCGGGTTCGCTGTTCGCGTAAGGCCCGGGGTAACGGCGAGGGTTTTTCTTAGTACGATTTTCCCAATAGTTTACCGCTAAAGCATCCCAGTCTTTTGAGGGAAAATTGCGGTTTAAATCTACGCCATTAGCGTTTTGGCGTTGCGATCGATTTTCTTTTAAAAGGCCGTCAGGGTTCAGTAAAGGCGTAACTTTCCAATGGAATAATCCTGAGTGATATTGGTTTAACGTGTTCATCCATTTAAACACAATAGAAACGGTTGAATATTCGTCTCCATGAATACCTCCCATTAATAATACTCGGCCTAACGGTTTTTTATCATCAAGCGGTGGGTACGTTTTATAGATGATGAGGCGTTGTTGATTTGAGCGATTGCCATCGCTAACCAGTTCCTGCCCTATGCACCCCTTAATGGATACGCTGGCGAGTTTATTTCCCACTTCATGGCAAAGATCGTTAATAGAAGGCTTTGTGTTGTCGGCATAAGTTTCTACATAAGTTTCTACATAAGTTTCTACATAAGTCGCGGCATAAACAAAAGCAGAGAAGGGCATGGTAAGGAGTAATGTGATAATAGGTGAGCGAAAAAAAGTTATCATGGGTATGTCTATTAGGTGGTAGATGGATATGCGTTTGCACTATTTTTTATTTGTCGGTATTTCAAATCTATGGCTGATTATTGGATTAAAAAGTTGGATTAAAAAGTTGGATTAAAAAGTTGGATTAAAAAGTTGGATGAAGAAAATACCAATAAAAATTAATTACTGAGGATAAGGCATGCCATGAGTTGTGCTTCCCAGTTGTCGTTAATGTCCGTGGTAATAATTTCTATTCGGCTTTCTTTGCAATCGTTTAGTGCCTGCTCGGCTAATGCGTCGGATGTTAGGTTGTAAGTAAATGCTCCATTGTCAGTGATTAATACGGCTTTCATTCTTTCTGCGTATATTCCTTTTAAAAACGACATTGTTTTTTGATGATCAAATTGTTTGCTAGGGGAAAAGCGCCAACCAATACTATAAAAGCCTTCTCCTTTGTTGATGGCTTTTATATAACCGGACTCTGGAATAGCTTCATCCGAAAATAATGGCGCAGAGTTGTCAAGGTGATCATCCTTGTGACTGTGACTGTGACTGTGGTCATGGTCATGGTCATGGTCAGGGTGACTTTTGGGCGTAATGGCAACGGTGGGCCCTATTAAATCGATAGCGGTGATATCACCGTGCTGTGTAAAAAACACGTGTGCTTCAGGGATACCATGCTCACTCGCATAGGCTATTAAGGCGTTATTATCGCCATCTTGATATAAGTCTTGTTTATTGCCCACCACAATATCGGCAATAGCAATTTGTTGATTAAACGTTGCATGCTGCGTATAGCGTGTGTCTGATAGCTTGCGTGCATCGACTAGGGTCAGCACTTTCTGTAACGCAATCACATCGCGATAAGCGTCGCTGGTGAGACTTTGCAATACTTCTTTTGGATGCCCTAAACCGGTAGGCTCGATAAATAAACGATCAGGTTTGGCTTTTTTTAATAATTGATTGAGCGCAACCTGCATAGGCAAACCCGCCGTGCAACACATGCAGCCGCCCGGAACTTCTTTAATAAAAACCGTGTTTTCTTGTGTTTGCTGCCCCTCAAATATACTGCCATCTACGCCTATCTCGCCAAATTCATTGACTAATATTGCCCAGCGTTCGTGGTTAGGTTTATTGCTGAGTAAATGTAAGATGGCAGACGTTTTCCCCACACCTAAAAAACCAGTGATGATGTGAGTAGGAATCGCAGAGAGGGCGTGTTTTTTAGTATTCATTGTTGTGCTCGTTATATTGTCTGGGTAAGTATTTGCTGTATGGGCGATGAGTGGTGCTCTATAATCATCCAGCGTTTCCCATTCCAGCGGTATACAAACGTGAACCGTGCTTGTACGGTAGAATGATCTTTGAGCGTAAAAGTATAGACGCCTGAATTAATGGCAATGTGGTTAAAGATACGTATGTTTGCTTCATCTATTTTTCCTACCGGCTCTTGAGGTAAAAAATCAGTAAAGTAGTTCTCAATTTCCTCGTGATTATGGCGGATTTTATTCGATACAGTGGGTAATAGAATACTGTTACTGTCGTAGAGAGCCGTCACCTTCTTTGGGTCTTTGGTTTGCAATGTAAGATTCCATTCATCAAAGAGTGCAGCGATATTATTTTTATTCATATTAGAAGGTCTATCAAAGTGTAATTATTTAATGTCATCTACCGATGTCATGGTACTCAATGTCATGATACTAGATAGCATGATAATAAGGTTAAGGAAAATGTCGCGACATGAGAATAAAAAAAGTCACGTCATTCTAGAAAGCGTTTTTTGCTTATCTGGAATCCAGTGTTTTTCGATTCTGATTGTATACCGATTACCGGATCAAGCCCGGCATGACGAACTCGGTATGACGACATTACGTTAACGGAATAGAAGTGGAGTATGATTAAAATCCTAAAGCGGCTATCGCTTGCTGTTGGTTAATCGCATCCGGCGGTCTGCAAGTCGTGGTTAAGTGGTCGATAGCAGACTCGAGGTTAGCAAAGTTCATTTGCTCGCCATTTAATAAGCGAAGATTCACTTGACCTGTTTCGACTTCATTCGCCCCGATAATAATCATAAATGGTGTTTTCTTCAGTGTCTGTTGACGAATTTTATAGCTGACCTTTTCTTTGCTGTTATCTAGCTCTGCACGCAATCCAGAAAGAGTTAAGGCTTGGGTAACGCGTGACGCATAAGAATTAAAGTTTTCAGAAATGGTTAATGCAGATACCTGTAGTGGTGCCAGCCAAGCAGGCAGCTTGCCTGCATAATGTTCAATTAAAATACCGGTAAAGCGTTCAAGTGATCCAAATAATGCGCGATGCAGCATTACCGGCGTTTGTCGAGCGCCATTGTTATCAATATATTCGAGAGAGAATCGAGCGGGTAGATTCATGTCGACCTGTAAGGTGCCGCACTGCCAATCTCGGCCAATCGCATCGCGTAATACAAATTCTAATTTGGGGCCGTAAAAGGCACCTTCACCGGGATTTAGCTGATAATCTAATGCCAAGTGCTGCAAGGATTCCACTAATGCCGTTTCGAGTATGTCCCACGTAGCATCGTCACCCATACGGTTTTCGGGGCGAGTGGATAATTTAATACTCACTTCTTCAAAACCGAATTGCTTATAAATATCGAGAACTAATTCGATAATATCGGTGCACTCTTTTTGCATTTGTTCGGTTGTACAATAAATATGGGCATCATCTTGTGTAAAGTGGCGTACACGTAATAAACCATGCAGTGAGCCAGAGAATTCATAACGATGTACCTTGCCGAACTCTGCCATACGAATCGGTAAATCACGGTAGCTTTTTAATCCATGCTTGTAGAGTAATACGCTGCCGGGGCAGTTCATGGGTTTTAATGCCAGCGTCTGTTTGTCGGGGGTTTCGGTGGTGTACATATGGTCTTGATAGTTTTGCCAGTGCCCAGATTTCTCCCACAAACTTCTTTCCATCATGTCGGGAGTATTCACTTCGATGTAGCCTGATTGCTGCTGGCGGCGGCGCATATATTCAATCAGTTGTTGAAACAATGTCCAACCCTTTGGATGCCAAAAAACGGCACCAGTCGCTTCTTCATGAAAGTGAAAAAGATCTAGCTCTTTACCTAAGCGTCGGTGATCACGTTTCTCGGCTTCTTTCAGCATATTAAGATAAGTGCGCAGCTCTTTTTTCGTTGCCCACGCGGTGCCATAAATGCGTTGCAGTTGTTCGTTATTGGCATCGCCGCGCCAATAGGCACCAGAAATTTTGGTCAGTTTTACATGTTCCAAAAATCGTGTGTTGGGTACATGGGGGCCGCGACACATATCAATATATTCTTCATGGTAATAAAGACCCATCTGCGTTTCATTGGGCATATCTGCGATTAATTGCGCGATCAATTGTAATTTATAATCTTCTTGTCGTTCCTCAAATATGGCAGTGACTTTATCACGAGGGAGTACGTGTTTAATCACATCGTAATGTGTCGCAATTAATGTGTGCATCTGTGTTTCGATGGCCGCTAAGTCATCAGCGGTAAAAGATCGCTGGTAGGCGATGTCATAATAAAAGCCATTATCAATCACTGGGCCTATCACCATTTTTGCGGTGGGGTAGAGTTGTTTAACGGCATGTCCCAGTAGGTGTGCGCAAGAGTGTCTAATGATATCTACACCCTGCGCATCCTTCGGCGTGATTATTCTAATGGTGGCATCTGTCAGTATGGGATCACAGGCATCAACAAGCTTGCCATTGACCTCGCCGGCAATCGTGCTTTTTGCTAACCCCGGCCCAATGCTTTTTGCAATGTCAGCCACTGTGGTGCCGGCAGAAACAGTTTTTTTAGCCCCATCGGGTAGCGTGATGGTGATCGATGATTCAGGGTCGTTCATAGAATGGTGTCCAATGGTTAACGCATTTTTTACGTTGGGAGTAGCGACGTTAAATGGGGCTGTAAGAACAACTGCGGCATAGTTTTTATGGCGGTTGGACTGTGGAGTAAAGTTATATAGTTATGTTTTATACTTATGTTTTATAGTTATGCTCTTTGATTTCTTGAATGGCTTTCACTTCTGCAGTATATTCTGCCGTTGGCCTTATCAGTAAGCGTGGAATACCTATGGGCTCACCCGATTCTAAACAGTAGCCAAACTCATCGCTGTGAATGCGTGTTAATGACTGTTTTATTTTTGGTAGTAATTTTTTCTCACGCTCAACAATTCGCAGTGCAATACTGGACTGTTCTTCCCACGTGGCGCGATCACTCACGTCGCTTAAGTCGGATGGAGGAGACATTTGTTTTTTAGCTTCGTCGACACGAATAAGTGTGGATTCATATAATCCCAATAGTAGATGCTTAAAAAAAGCTAATTGATCTTCATTCATGTAATCTTTTTCGGTTGCAGCAAGGATTTGTTCCGTGGTGAGAAAATTCGGTTCGGCGTTAGATGAATTCATGTTGATAACCTATATAAACTAAACTGTACGACGTTATTAAAAGACACCATGAGCAAGAAACATGACAATCAAAAAAAATAAGAAAAGGTTTCGTCATTCCAAAAAGCGTTTTTTCCTTATCCGGAATCCAGTAGTTTCTGGCTTTAGTTAGATGCCGATTCAAGCTCGGCATGATGACATTACATTAGCGGCAGAGCAGTGATATATTTTCTAGGTTTTTTTGCTTAACTGTATATTCAATACGAGTGTATCCACCGTACGCCAATAAATAAACTATTGGCGTTTACCGACTGAATATCAAACGCTGTGATGATGAGCGATCAATAATATGTTGACCGTCAAATACCTGTTCGCCGTTGACCCATGTGCTTTTTATCTGCGATGAAAATTGGTGACCATGAAAAGGCGTCCAACCACAGTGATAGCGATTATTGCTATGGCTTACCTCGGTGGTTTGGTTTACATCAACCAACACTATATCGGCATAATAGCCCTCGCGGATATAACCTCGTTCAGCCACGCCATAACGAATCGCAGGATTATGGGCCGTCTTTTCTACCACCTGCTCCAAGCTGAGACGTTTATGTTTAACGTGGTCTAGTAGGCTTAATAATGCATGCTCCACTAACGGTAAGCCGGCGGGCGCTTGATTATAATCTACTTGTTTTTCTTCTAATGTGTGAGGTGCATGATCCGTGGCAATAATATCAATTTGATTGTTATGCAAGGCTTGTATCAACGCATCGCGATCCGTTGAAGATTTAATGGAGGGGTTACATTTGATGAGATTGCCTAACCGAGAATAATCCTCATCACTAAACCAAAGATGATGAACGCATGCTTCTGCGGTAATGTGCTTGCCTTCAATCGGCCCCGCCTCAAATAAGCTCAGCTCTTTTTCTGTCGTAATATGTAAAACATGCAATTGGCTTTTATATTTCTTTGCTAGGTTTACCGCATAAGATGACGATGCAAAACACGCATCAGCATTACGTATCAGCGGATGGTCTTCTATCGTTGGCTGCCTGAGGTCGCGTACTTTTTTGAGGTTGTCGGCGATGACAGGGCCGCTTTCACAGTGCGTCACAATTAATGCAGGGCTATCACGAAAAATAGCGTCTAAGGCCTGAGGGTTTTCAACTAATAAGTCGCCTGTAGACGCACCCATAAAGACTTTTACGCCACAGTACTTTGTTGGGTCTAGCTGTTTAATCTGTTCAAGGTTGTCTTCAGTCGCTCCCAAATAAAAAGCATAATTCGCCATAGCGTGTTGTTCTGCAATTGCATACTTTTTTTCCAGAGCGGCAATAGTGGTCGTGGCAGGGTTAACATTGGGCATTTCCATAAAACTGGTGATGCCGCCTGCAACTGCGGCACGTGATTCGCTAGCAATCGTCCCTTTATGCGTTAAGCCCGGCTCGCGAAAATGCACTTGATCATCGATCATTCCCGGTAGTAGGTGCAGGCCTTCGGCATCAACAACAATATCGTTGGGTGAAGCGGGAATATGGCTATCGACTTTATCAATGCGCTGCCCTTTAATTCTGACGTCGGCTTCAGTAATGCGGTGCTCATTAACAATGTGAGCATTCTTTATTAATATACTATGAGTCATTAGGCTGCGTTCCCAGAAATAATTACCCGCTGTTGTTCAGCGTCGACGTTAAGATAAAAACAGTTAGGGCGATGGGTGTGGCAAGCCGCCCCTAATTGATTAACCTGACAGAGAATGGCATCACCATCACAATCGAAAGACATCGACACCAGCGTTTGAGTATGCCCGCTGGTTTCTCCTTTTGCCCAAAGTTGTTGTCGACTACGAGACCAATAGGTCACGCGTTTTGTCGATAGGGTGAGATGTAATGCCTCCTTATTCATCCACGCAAGCATCAGTACATTTTTGCCGTCGGCATCCTGAGTAATCACTGGGATTAACCCTTGATCATTAAACGCGAGCTGATCAATGACTTCAGCTAGATCAAGCTGGGTACTATCCTTATAATGCTCAACGGTTTGAAAATAATTGTGTTTCATTCAGGTTAGGCTCAAATTACTCTTCACATTCATCGTTAGCGAACGCGATAATGCGATAGAAATGATGATTTCATCATGCCCAAAGAGAGTTATCCTTGGGCATGATGTGTGAATGGCGTAAAGTGTTTTACATTTGATAATTGAATCACTAATGATAATGCACTATCATTAGTGATTCAACCCTTTAGTTCAGGCGAGACATAAAGACGTATGCATCAACAACGGAATACAAAACAAAAACAAGTCATTGAAGCGATGCTCAAACAAGCCGGCCGTCCTTTGTTGCCCAACGAGCTGTTAAGTAAAGCGCAAGAGTCTCTGCCTCAGTTGGGAGTGGCCACTGTATTTCGCACCTTAAAAAAAATGGTCGACGAGGGGACCGCTAAAGTGGTTTGCTTGCCCGGTGATAGCGCACGCTATGAACCATCGGATTTAACGCATCACCATCACTTTAAATGTAGCGAATGCGAAAGTGTATTTGATTTGAATGGGTGTCCCGGCCATTTAGAAAATTTATTACCGAAAGGCTTTCATCTGACCGATCACGAAATCACGTTATTTGGTCACTGTGCCGATTGTTCGGCAGGGCATACATAAAACATCTCATAAAACAAACATCACCACTACATCCCCCTTATTATCAATAGCGTTGCCCAACACTTTATGTCGAAGTCAGAACAAACCCTTTATGTACCTTATAAGCATGTGATACTGGTTATAGTGTTAGCGGCTATTGTTATTATTAGCTGGTTATATGCACCTGAAACACCCAATCCAGTTCAAAAATCAAATACTGTCATTCCTTTGGAATTAGTGCTGACAACAGAGAATATGGTGCTAAAGGAAGAAAACCTAGAGCCGAATAAAGATAATCTAGGTCTGGATATCAATAGCAACAGACCGGATACGGTTAATGAAAGTTCGGTTAATGTGGATGCGTTGGCAGTGAATCAACAGCAAGAAGCACCACCGACGGTTGTCGCATCACCAGAAAAAAATGAAGATAAAGTCGTCATCCGTCAAGGTGACATACTCAGCGTGTTATTTGATAAATATGATTTAGGACAGACAACACTACATAATATTTTAAGTGCCGATGAATCGCTGCTCACACTAGAAACACTTCGCCCTGGGCAAGTACTGTACTTTCGTTATAAAGAAAATACACAATATTTGGAAGAAATGGAGCTTTATAAACATCCGGGTTATCGGGTGATATATCGTCGTATCGCCGATGATGCCTTTGATTATGAAACAATTATTAACGATGGCGAGTGGCGCAACGAAACGGTTAATGGCACTATCGAGGGCATGTTTTATTGGTCGGCACAGCGCGCAGGGTTAACAGAAATAGAGACCGCCACCGTAACCGAAATTTTTCAAGAGCAACTGAATTTCTCTCGTGCCATTCGGAAAGGGGATCGATTTCAAATAGTCCGTAGCGTACAAATGATCGACGATCAGCCAACAGGAAAAGTGCGTATTGAGAGCGCACGCATACAGCAACGTAGGCGCGAATATACGGCATTCTTATTTAGCGACGGCCGCTATTATGACAAGCAAGGTAAAAGTTTAGCGCGCGCTTTTACCCGCACACCATTAAACAAAAAATATCGAATCAGCTCCTCTTTTAATCCAAGAAGAGTTCATCCAGTGACAGGCCGAGTATCCCCCCATAACGGAACCGACTTTGCGACACCAACAGGCACAACAGTATTTTCCACAGGCGATGGCACAGTTACCCGTGTGGGTAATCATCCTTTTGCAGGGCGCTATGTTGATATCCAGCATGGCGGGCAATATAAAACACGTTATCTGCATTTACATCGTGTGCTCGTGCGCCGAGGCGAAACGGTTCGTCGAGGTCAAGCCATTGCCCTATCAGGAAATACTGGCCGATCTACCGGCCCGCACCTTCATTTTGAACTGCATGTCCATGGTCGCCCCGTTAACCCAATGAAAGCAAAAATCCCCATATCGCGATCAGTGTCTAAAAAAGATAAACCGCTTTTTGCTAAAAAAGTGACAGAGCAAACACAGTTGTTGGACACTGCCACGTAACTAACAGAAGTAGTGATTAATGAGAGTATATTAGGTGGGGACACCCACTTAATAATGCTTGTAATTAGGACGCCATAAGGTTGGTGATTGCTTACATTAGCTGTACTGCTCCCAGAAGATATTCTGGGTTCAAGGGCTCTGAGCTTGAAATGACTTGGCAGGGGATAAAAATAATAAGAACCTTTGCCGTCCAATATCATGAAAAACACCGCCCCTAATCGTAAAGAATCGTGGCGAGAAGATAGGGGCATGTACTTATCAAGGTAGATAATTAACAATATCGAGTGGGTGTCCTTGAAAACATCCTTCGGAGATAGTCCCAAGTTATGGCTATGAAACTCCACACGATTGTTGACAATAAAATTCGCATTGCGATACGAAGCCCTAATATCAGCGGGGGTCTTCCACTGAGCATTTTTGACTTCGTCAAACCACGATCTTAGTGGTTGTTCTGCATCATACTGGTTGAGTAACGCCCAAAACTGCCTCAATGTCCCTATTGAAATAACCCGCATAAAAGTTCTTTTTCCCATTATGGAGAAAAGGGATTTTTGTCAAACTTTTGCTTTTTTGGCAATGCTCTTTTTATGCCGTTTCACAAACGCTTTGCCTTTTCCCTTCAGTCCATCAAATACCACGCCACTCGTGGCATCTATTAGTTGGTTTAAGTTTTGCGTCATGGCATGCATAAATTGCGGGTAGGCGAGTTTGCGCTGACTGATGTCGTTGAGTTGGGATTCCCATTGGGCGGTCATGTCGGGGAGTGCAACGCAGTCGGGAAGGTTTTTGATCAGTTGCAGGCCTATATCGGTGGCATGTATTTCTTTGCCTTGTCGTAGTAAGTAATCACGTGAGAATAATAATTCGATAATTCCTGCGCGCGTGGCTTCGGTGCCTAGGCCGTCGGTTTCGCGTAGGGTTTTACGGATGTCGGGGTCGTTTACATAGCGGGATATACCGGTCATGGCGGCGAGCAGTGAGGCGTCGTTAAAGCGTTTGGGCGGGGTGGTTTGTTTGTCCATTATATTCGTGTCGGTACAGTGTAGTGGGTCGCCTTTTTTGAGCGTGGGCATAACACTGTCGGAAAATTCGTCTTCTTTCTCGTTGTTGTCTTTGTTTTGTGCCGGCTTTTTTGGAAAGGCCATTTTCCAGCCTAGATCGAGTATTTCTTTGCGCTTGGCAATAAATAATCCCCCGGCTATATCGGCATCCACTTGTACTTGTCGATATTCAAAGTGGGGTAAAAACTGTAATAGATATTGCCGTGCAATTAATTGGTAGATATTACTTTCGTCTTTCGCTAAAGAGCTAGCCTTGAGTTGTTTATGAGTGGGAATAATGGCGTGATGGGCGCTAATTTTTTTATCATCCCATGCTTTGGACTTTTTGCTGGTATTGCAGGCTTTGATAGTGTTTTGCAAGCCATCGGTATTGTTGTCGATAGCACTAATCACCTTAGTGGCTTCGCTAAAATGTTCTTTGGGTAGATAGCGACAGTCAGAGCGTGGATAGGTAATTAACTTGTGTCGCTCGTAGAGTTGCTGGCAGCTATCAAGTACTTGTTTGGCGCTTAAACCAAAGCGTTTAGCCGCATCAATCTGTAAACTGGATAAGTTGTAGGGTAGGGGTGGTGCTTGTTTTTTGATGTTCGCATTAAAATTAACAATGCTCCCGGTTTGATGAATCACGCGGGAAGCGACGTTCTCTACTAGTTGTCGCGACAATACGCGACCCTCATCATCCATATAGTCTTCGCAGGCGGCGCTGGGCTTCCATTTAGCGTTAAAGCTGTATGGATTGAAATTTGGCGACTGTTTGTTGGGGGTGTTGACGGTAGTTAAGCAAACCATTAATTCATAGAAGGGTTTGGCGGTAAAGTGGGCGATTTCATTATCGCGTTTAACCACTAAGCCTAGCAATGGTGTTTGCACTCGACCAATAGAAAGTACGCCATTAAACCCCGATTGCTGACCTTGCACTGTACAGAGTCGCGTCATGTTCATGCCGTAGAGCCAGTCGGCGCGGGCACGTGCTAATGCGGAAGCGGCGAGGGGAATAAATTCGCTGTTATTCCTGAGGTTGTTGAGTGATTTTTTGACAGCGGAAGGGTTTAAATCACTAATTAAACAACGCTTAGCGGCGGCCATTTTTGTTTTGGAGGCACCAGCATAATGAATCACTTCGTCTACTAATATTTGCCCTTCGCGATCGGGATCGCCCACGTTAACGAGCAGTTTGGCTTGTTTGATGAGTTTTTTGAGAATAGATAATTGTTTTTTTGTCTTAGTTTTGGCTTCTAGTTTCCATTCTTTGGGGATAATGGGTAAGTGAGCAATGTTCCACTTTTTATAATCGGGGTGATAGGCATCGGGTTCGGCCTGTTCCAATAAATGCCCGATACACCAACTGACGATATCGCCATTGCCCACAGTAATAAAGCCATCGCCTTTGCTATGCGGTTTGGGTAGTGCCTCGGCAAGGGCTCTACCAAGACTGGGTTTTTCGGCAATATAGAGGATCATTGGCTTTTCCAAATACTTTTTTTAGGATGATAGTGATGCTATTGCACTGTATCGCATAACTGTTTTTTTGTACAGTATTTTGAGCTGGGTGAGATTTGCTGATTTTTTTTGGGGCAAGCGGCAATATAGAAAAAGTACCTGTTTTTTGTATGTAGGAGTTGTGTGATGCGTAGAGAGGGATTAACCAGAGCATGTCCGTGTGCTCTGCCCTTGCCCTACAGGACGTAGGGTACTTCAAAAATGCAGGAGCTATTTTTTGATCGGGCGCTAGCGCGGTTCAAAGGGTTCCAGACCCTTTGTCGAACAGGGGTTCAAATCTAGTCCTCCGGGTGCACCACATACAAAAAACCCCACAAAAGAGTGGGGTTTTTATATATGGTGCACCCGGAGGGATTCGAACCCCCGACCAAGTGGTTCGAAGCCACCTACTCTATCCAGCTGAGCTACGGATGCGTAATAGAAGAAATAATAGCGCAATATACTATGGATTTGTTGTTCTTTTTGGTGAATATTGCGAAGGGCGCTATTTAAACTCAATAAGCCTATTGAGATCAATAAGTAATGTCTAGAGTGGAGATGTTTTTTACCTGATTGTACTATTTAGCGATTTGGATAGGGGTATTATGGGAGTTTGTGGGTAATGCTTGTAATTAGAGCGTATAGTCACCATTACTAGTGTAAGTAGTTTTATTGATGTGTTTATTGGTTATTTGTAGAGAGTATTATGTCTGAGCAGTCTATTTTTAAAGTGATCTTCTATAACGAAGGTGAGATTTACGAGGTTTACTCTCGTCATATTTATCAGAGTGATATGTATGGTTTTATTGAGCTGGAGGAGTTTCTTTTTGGTGAGCGGACTCAGGTCATTGTTGATCCGGGTGAAGAAAAGCTGAAAGCTGAGTTTGCTGGAGTGAAGCGTTCTTATATTCCGATGCAATCTATTATTCGTATTGATGAAGTGGAAAAAGAGGGGCAGGTTAAGGTTTCTGAAATTAAGGGTAATGATAAGGTTGCTCAATTCCCGACTCGTGAAAGTTTTATAGCAAAGCCTACCAATAGCGACTCCTAGTCAGATGGCGCCCGCTATCTATCATAAGCAAATGGGTGCGAGTGGAGCTGAGCCGTTAATTGCCATCCACGGTTTGTTTGGTTCTCTTGAAAATCTAGGTGTCATTACTCGCCAGCTTGCCGATGATTATTGTGTTTATACTCTCGATTTGCCCAATCATGGGCGCTCTGCACATACCGAGACTATTTCCCTGCTGAGCATGGCGGATGTCATTGTGGCGTGGATGGATCGTCTGGGTCTAGAAAAAGCCCATTTCCTTGGGCACTCTTTGGGCGGTAAGGTGGGGATGGAGATTGCTCTACGTTACCCCGATAAAGTCGATCAACTTATCGTTGCTGATATCGCCCCCGTCGCGTACCCCCCTCGTCATCAAGATGTGTTTGATGCCTTTAATGCCGTGGATTTAAAAACCATCGCTACGCGTATGGATGCAGATAAGCAGATGCAAGCGTATGTGGGTGAATTGTCTACCCGCAGTTTTCTGTTAAAAAACTTAGAAAGAAATGATCAGGGCTGGTTTTGGCGTATGAATTTGCAGGGGTTGATTGCTGCATATAAAGAGCTTATTGCGGCCAATGCAGATTGTTTTCCAGCCTTTAATGGGCCAGTATTATTCATAAAAGGTGAGCTTTCATCTTATATATTACCTGAGCACCGTGATGCAATACTGAGGCTTTTTCCTCAAGCGGGGGTAAAGGTGATTAACGGCACGCGGCATTGGTTACATGCAGAAAAACCGGATATTTTTGTGGGTCTTGTTAGGCGTTTTTTGCAAGCTGAATAACAAAAATTAACACAATAGTTCGAGACTCTTGATTGTAAATTCTTAATTTTAGGTGCGGGGCGATGTAGCATGAATATTTTAATTACTGGTGGTACAGGGTTTATTGGCCGTCATCTAGTAGAGGCTTTGTTGGCTCAACAGCATTCTTTGGTGCTGCTATGTCGTCACTTTGCCAAGGGGCAAGATCTGTTTGGCGAGCGAGTGATGCTGGTGCATCATTTTAGTGAAATTACGGTAAATGTTGATGCGATCATTAATCTGGCTGGCGAACCGATAATGGATAAGCGTTGGTCAAATAAACGAAAAAAACAGTTGTCGGGTAGTCGTGTTGATGTAACCCGACACTTGGTTCGGTGGATGGCAAGCCTTAAGCAAAAGCCTACAGTATTCATTAGCGGTTCGGCGGTTGGTTATTACGGTAATCATCCTGAGGATGTTGCGCTGGATGAGCATGCTCATGCAAATAGTTGTTTTCCTAACCACCTTTGTGATGAGTGGGAATTTGAGGCGTTAAAAGCGAAGTCTCTGAATGTGCGTGTTTGCCTGCTGCGTACGGGGGTTGTTTTAGATCAGCATGCCGGCGCACTTAAAAAAATGTGGCTACCTTTTTCCTTGGGTTTGGGAGGTAATGTGGCTTCAGGTAAACAGTGGTTTTCGTGGATTCATATTGCAGATATGGTGGACTTAATAGTATATTTACTTGATCATGCAAATATCGAAGGCCCGGTTAATGCTACGGCTCCTCATCCTGTTACTTATCGTAGTTTTACTCGCGCGCTAGCTAGTGCGATGTCGCGCCCACATTTTTTTCCAATGCCAGCATGGCTATTGAAATTAATTTTTGGCGAAGCGGCACAGTTGTTAACTCAGGGGCAAAAGGTGGTTCCTAAGGCAGCATTGACTGCAGGTTTTAAATTTCGCTTTGCCACTATCGAGGCAGCTTTGGCCGATATAATCGGCTTTAAAAAATAGTATGCTGAAGTTATTTTCGATTTTGAGGCGATCTTAAGTTGACATCGGTGGGTTGTTTGCCAATACGGGTAAGTTATTATTTTTGTTGATGTAATCAATGTATCGGTCAGTAGTCATGGCTTTTGCGTATAAAAATCCTTGGGCGCTATGCGCACCTAATTCCGTAAAGAAAGCTTCCTGTTCTAGCGTTTCAATACCTTCTACCACTATGTGCATATGTAGTGAGCGGGCAAGATTGACAATGGCTGTGGCAATCTCCCTGTCTGCATGGTTGGTCATGGCGTTAACAACGAATTTTCTGTCTATTTTTAAGGTGTCGGCCAATAAGTCTTTTAGGTACGACAGTGATGAATAACCAGTGCCAAAGTCATCAATAGCAATTTTAACGCCTAGACCATGGATAACTTTTAAGGTTTTTTTGGTTTGTTGATGTTTGCTGATCAAATCATTTTCAGTAATTTCTATTTCAATCCATTTTGGGTCTAGCGAATACTGATGCAACACTTTTTTTAGTAGACCAACAATTTTATTGCCTTCTAATAACCGCCCCGATACATTGATGGAAATAGGTAGCATGGGGATGTTGTTTTTCTCCCATTGTTTGATTTGTAGGCAGACTTTGTTAATTACCCAAGCATCAATTTTTTCTATAAAACCAGATGATTCGGCAACATTAATGATCTTTGCAGGCAGTATGATTTTGCCTTTATGTTCCCACCTTAACAGTGCTTCAGCGCCGATAATTTTTTTGGTAGTTAAATTTATTTTGGGCTGGTAGTATAAAGTGAGTTCATCGTTAGTTATTGCTGTGCGAATAAGGGCGCCAAGTATTACCCGTTCATTAGCTTTGGCGGTAAGGTTTTCAGAATAAAATTGGTAGCCATTTCGGCCTATATTTTTGGCTTTGTACATGGCCGCGTCAGCATTTTTTACTAATTCTGTTGCGCTCTTGCCGTGTCTTGGGTATACGCTGATACCTATGCTTGCGCCTGAAAATATTTGATGTTTTTCAATTATAAACGGTTTATTTAATTCGATTAAAATCTTTTTCGCTACATGCTCGGTGTCGGCTTTGGTTTTGTGTGGGTTAAGGATGACGGCAAACTCATCTCCGCCAAGCCTTGCAACAAGATCTGATTGGCGTACGGTTTTAGAAAGTCGTGTGGAGACCTCGCGAATTAATTTGTCCCCCGCCGGATGACCAAAGCTATCATTGGTGTCTTTAAAGTGATCTAGATCGAGGTACATAACGGCAATAGATGAATTGTTTCTATCGCAGCTTTTTACCAGTATGTTTAGACGTTCTTCAAATTGCCGTCGGTTAGGCAGTTGCGTTAATGTGTCTTTGTTGGCTAATGACTGCAGTTCATGGCGTTGTTCATCGAGTTCTTGAACCATAATGTTAAAAGCTTGGCTTAATGTGCCAATTTCATCGGTTGTGGTGGTGGGCATGCGCACGTTAAAGTCACCGGCAGCTACTTTTTGGCTAAGTTTGGTTAAGTGGCTAATGGGCGACACGATGCGTTTTGCTGTCCAGTATGCAATGAGAGAGCCAATGCTGGCAATAGTGAGAAGCATTAGTATGGTGACGATAACTAAGTCTTCGAGTAATCTTTTCTTCGCTGCTGGCGGTAAAATAATTGCTATTTGAATGATATTTTGTATGGAGTCTGACGCTAATTTTTTAGAGGCGTATAGTGAAATATTATCCGGTTTTTCTTTGTCTTCATACAAAAATGGAAAGGGACTGACGGCATTATCTTCGGGTGCTTGATAGATACTTTGCCCCGAGTGGGTGAATAGCCATACCAATGAGTGGTCAAGTACTTTGAAATTATTTAGATAGTTGGTGAATTCTTCTAGCGTGAAGGTGATAATAATAGCGCCACCAAAGCCGCCGATATCAAGATCTGTTTTTGCTAACCCTACAGAGAAATAGTTGGTACCATCTTCCTCCGCAGGCCGACTAAATAAAACCGTGCCTGGGGGCGAATTTTTAAGTTGCAGGAATAGGTCGCTAATCATTAAGTTGATGGGCGTAGGTGGGGAACTGATAACGGAGTTGTATTCTCTAAAGCGTCTTTTGTTTTTAATGATGGCGAGCTCGTTACCTGATTCATCAATTAAACGTATGCTGTGATATAACTTGTCGCGGTTAATTGAAAAAGATAAAAATAATTTTTCAATGTTTTGTTGGTGTATCAGGTATTCATTCGCAGAGCTACCCAGAAATGTATCCACTTCTCTGGATGAGTTTAATAGATTGAGGTCATAGCGGAGTACATCGGAGTAGTTGCCTTCTAAATAGTCGCTTGTTAATTGTAAGGCGGTTCCCATTTGTTGCTCAATAGAATCTTCTATGATGTCAACAGTAAGAAAGTAGTGCCCAATCGTTGAGGCGAGAGCGGCTACTATGCTGGCGCCAGAAATGATAAGCACTAGCTGAGTGAGAATAGAACGTTTTAAATTCAAGCTGAGCATTATTAGGCTTGCTACTCTGGGTATTGTTTAAGTGCTAAAGCGTGATCTATCCAAGCTTCGATTTTGGTGTTACTTTTAATAGAGTGGTAAATTCCCAGCATTTTTGCTCGTTCTTTGTTGACCACATAGTCTCCTCGGCTGGGGGCGGTAACAGCTATCTTTCCCGGATCTTCCCCTGCTAGTATTTGTATGGCGAGCTCCATGGCTTGGTAACCTTGTTTGACGCCTGAATCGCTAACGGCGGCTAGCATACCTTCAACAATAAAGTGTTCCTCGTAACTGATTTCAGGCTTATTAATATTACGTAAATACCAAGCGCCTATTTCCATATTGTTAGCGGGCCTACCTGTAGCATCTTTTAGTGTGTTGTGATTGAGCATAAAGAAGGCGTCGGTATACTTTGCCGCATCTAGCGCTTGAGTTTTCCATTGGTTGAGGTTGTTAGTGACGATAGTCGTGACAAGTTCTAGGTGGAGTTCTCCAGATGAGCTTAGGCGTCTTAGTTTTTTAATTTTGGCTCTGCTGGATACGGAGTCATCGGATAAGATCGTGATTGTTTTTATGTTTGGGAGTAAGTTTTTTAAGAATATGATGCATTCTTTTAGGTAGTCCGCTTGATATACGCCAGTAATGTTTCTGCCGGGTTTGTTTAGTGAGTCAAGTAGACCGTATTTCATTGGGCTGCCATTGACGCCCCAAAATACTAGGGGGGTTTCTGAATCGATATAATAATTGCCTATGTAGTTTGTGGCGTTGTCATCACCTGTTAGCACGATGTCAGGAGCAAAATTGTTGAGGTCGCCGATAATTCGGGTGACTTCTTTTTGCATTTCCGGCAGGGTACTTTTTCGCTTGCTGTCTAACCACCATTTTTGCAAAATGACCTTGTCAGTTTTTAGATAATTGTTTTTCGTGAACGTTCCCCCATCACTCTTGTTGACGAGATATTTGTGTTCGTAGAGGGATTTTAATAGACCGCTCTGGGTTTCTGCTGTCCAAATATATTCGCTATGGTAGCTACTGACAATGGCTATTTTAATGGGTGAGGCTGCATATAGTGAGGGTGCTAAGCCGATGCTGATTAGTAGGGTTAACAGTCTTCGATAAATCATAGTTGACTCGTGTTTATTACTGGTGTTTATAACTGGTGTTTATAACTGGTGTTTATAATAGTGTAGCAGTGCAAATGGGGTTCGTAGGCTTGGTTTTATGGTCAGTTTTACGGCTGCTTTTATAGAGGGTTTCGTTGTTGCTGGGTAGATTCAACCGTAATATTGTCAATCGGACCCGTAATTGCTGCTTCTACAGTATAAGTGATTGATTTTGCCTAATTTACTCTTCAGTATAGACCACTATTTTTCTAGGCGGGTCAACCATTGGCGCTATCACCGACTGATCATATTCCATCTGTAGGCTTGCTAAGTATCGATACTGGTGCTTTGGTGGCTAATTGGCGACTGCTAAAAAAACGTATGTTGCAGGGTGACCCTTTGGCCGAGTGTGCTGCTGTGGTTAAGGCTAACGCCTATGGTTTGGGTGTTAGCGCTGTATCGCAAGCGTTGTGGTCTGCTGGCTGTCGATTTTTCTTTGTTTCTACCTTGTTTGAGGCGATTGAGCTTAGAGCCAGCATCGGCAATGAGGCGCAAATTGTGGTGTTGGGAGGCTTGTCTCATGGGGTGGGTAATGAGTGGCGTCATTATCAATTAATTCCCGTCCTATTCGATAGTGAGCATTTACGCTGGTGGGCTGATTATAATCGCGGTGTTAATGAGCCTTTAGCTTGTGTGCTCAAAATTGATACGGGAATGCATCGTTTAGGGTTGTCTCCGCAAGAGTTTGAGCAGTTATGTGCGGCAAGTGATACGACGACTTGGTGTTTGCCCTTATTGGTGATGAGTCATTTGGCCTGTGCGGATGAGCCGGAACATCCACTTAATAATCAGCAGTTAGCGATATTTACTGAGGGGGCACGGCTTGCAAAAGCGTGTTTTCCTAATGCGCGTTATAGTTTGGCTAATTCATCGGGATTGTTTTTACAGCGTGAGTTTGCCTTTGATGTTGGTAGGCCCGGTATCGCCCTATATGGGGGGAACCCTACGCCTAGTTTGCCTAACCCTATGCATGCAGTGGTGAGTTTGCACTTGCCGATTATGCAAATTAAAACCCTTTCTGTTGGTGAGTCAGCGGGTTATGGTGCCGCCTTCGTGGCTCAGCGGCCCACGCGATTGGCGATTGTGTTTGGTGGCTATGCCGATGGCTTGCTGCGGGCATTAAGTCAATCGGGGTGTGCTTATCTTGGCGGTCATCAGGTGTCTTTAGTGGGGCGCGTGTCAATGGACTCGATGATTTTTGATGTCAGTGACGTTGAAAATGAGGTGGGAGTGGCCTCTGCCATTGAAATTATTGGTATGAATCAGTCGGTCGATGAGCTGGCTAAGTCGGCAGGTACGGTTGCCTATGAATTATTAACTGATCTAGGTCGTCGTTATCAGCGACATTATGTTCATTCGTCTATCGATGAGGTTTTGTAGTGAATGCATCATTAGTTAAATTATTGCATCTACTGGCTGATGGTGAGTTTCATTCAGGTTCTATTGTAGGTGAGGCCCTAGGCGTGTCTCGAACGGCCGTATGGAAGCATTTGCAGAAATTAGCGTTAATGGGGTTGTCTGCTGAATCGGTAAAGGGTAAGGGTTATCGTTTGGTGGGTGGTTTGGAAATGTTGAGTCATGCAAAAATTACTTGTGGTTTAAAGACTTTGGCGGCGGCAGAATTGAGTGCCGTCGATGTATTGCTAGAAACAGCATCAACCAATGCAGTGGCAGCATCCCATGTGTTTTCGTCTGCGGCTAAGGGTTATGCTTGTTTGGCTGAATATCAGCAAGCGGGTCGTGGTCGTCGAGGTCGGCAATGGGTGAGTCCATTTGGACATAATATTTACCTCTCTGTCGTGTGGCAATTTGATGGAGGGGTGGCTCAGCTTGAAGGTTTGAGTTTGGCTGTGGGGGTGGTGGTTGCTAATGTCTTGGCGGGCTTTGGTTTGAGTGACGCTCAGCTGAAATGGCCGAATGATATTTTGTTGCAGGGTCGCAAGCTAGGTGGCGTCTTACTCGAAATGTCGGGAGATCCTGCTGGAGTTTGTCAGGTGGTGGTAGGTATTGGCCTCAATGTCAGAATGCCCGCAGATGCTGCTATTGATCAGCCGTGGGCGTCTATTGCAGAGCAGTTGCCGAATATATCTAGAAATCAGTTAGCGGCAGAGCTGCTTAACCAGCTGGCGGAGATGCTGGCTAGCTTCCATTTGAAGGGCTTTTCTGCCTATCGTGATACATGGCAAGACTTAGATGCTTACGTGGGTAGGTCGGTTGTCGTTACCTCTGGACAGCGAGCGCTTGAGGGCGTTGCTGCTGGCGTTTGTGATAATGGTGCATTGCGCTTGCAGGCGGACGGAGAAGAGCACACGATTCATGGTGGCGAGGTGTCTTTACGGTTGGCGGAAGGTGTTGAGCAAGGCTTGGGCGATGTTTCTTGAGATTGATGTCGGCAATACGCGTATAAAATGGCGTTTGCGTGAGCAGCAGCGAGTGATTGCCACATATTTTTCGCCGACGGCTTCAATGGTCAATATTGAGTTGATATTTGCGCAAGTGGATTTATCTCGGGTGAGTGCGGTTTATATTGCTAGTGTTGTACCTCGTTGCAATGATCCTTTGCTTGATTGGTGTAAGACATCATTGAAGCTCACGCCTATTTTTGCTGAGGTAGTAAGACAGCATGCAGGCGTTCTTAATGGCTATGGTGAGGTGTCGCAGATGGGCGTGGATCGTTGGTTAGCCTTGCTGGCGGCATGGCAGCGAACGGGGGATGTTTGCCTAGTGGTAGATGCTGGTAGTGCGGTGACGCTTGATTTGCTGCTGTCTGATGGGGTTCATCGTGGCGGGTATATTGTTCCAGGTCTGCAGTTAATGAATTCCGCCTTATTCCAAAATACCGATAGAGTGAAAATGAGTAATGTTCAATTTTCTGTTGAGTTTAACGCGGGAACCTCTACGGCCGAGGCTGTGGCGTCTGGCTTGCCACTGATGTTGTTGGGTTTGATTGAACGTGTATGTAGTGAAATTGAGGCGATTGAGGCAGGTCGACCAACCATCATCGTGACGGGTGGAGATGGAGAATATATTAGTGCTGTATTAGTCTCCTATGGTGTGAGATGTGTAGAGTTTGTACCTGAGTTGGTGCTCGATGGCTTAGCATTGGCCATAGAAAGTGAATAGAGAGTGAGTCGAAAGATTTATGCGTTGGATATTTTTTACGATATTGGTCGCTAATATAGCTATTTTTTCTTATCTATATTTTGTGCCTCAAGGTCATCAGCCTGCTTTGGTGAGTGCTGGGACTGTTAGTGCGCTTGCTGATGGTGCTGGAGTCGCACCTTTGGTGCTAGTTAGCGAACTGGCGTCAAAGCGCCAGCCTGTTGAGTCGATACGATTGAAAAGTCGAGGTCGGCAAGTGTTGGGCTCTGCAGTTGCAGCGCGGCCGACCTCACGTTCGTTGTGTACGTTAATCGGTGCTTTTTCCACGCAATCAAAAGCGGATTATTTTGTAGAAAGGGTGGCTGCATGGGGGGTTGATGCCAAGGTAAAAAACTTATTGGTATCGACCACCGTGGGTTTTTGGTTGCATTTGCCGCCTTTGGCTTCTCGTAAGGAGTTGTTGCGTCGTTTGAGTGAGTTGCAGCGGCAAGGGGTGGATAGTTATGTGATTCCGGATGGTAGATTAGCTAATGGCATCTCTTTAGGCCTGTTTTCAGAAGAGACTAGGGCGAAAACATTAAAAAATAGTATTGCTAAATTGGGTTATCAGCCGAAAATTGCAGAAGTCCCAAGAGAAAAAAGGGAGGTATGGGTGTTCTTGTTACAGGGAGAATCGGCAAAAATCACTGATGAAAAGTGGTCTGAGCTACTTTCAGGCAAAGATTTGTTACAAAAACAACAAAATTTGTGTTCAGATGTTGCGTCTGCGTGAAAGTTTCTCTAGAATCGCGCCTCCGGTTTTGGGGAAGCAGTTGAATCTCGAAATTAGAAATGCTTTTAGGGTGGAAACTAAACGGCATGGCATGTGAAAGTGTCTTGGAGTGTACAGCTTCAGTTAAGCTGGCGTAGCTCAGTTGGTAGAGCAGCTGACTTGTAATCAGCAGGTCGTAGGTTCGACTCCTATCGCCAGCTCCATTTTTTCCATTGATACTCCTAGTGATAGGGCTGTCCAAGCTTGCGGTAAGTAAAAGCGAGTGGTTGACAGTACGTAGCAATGAGCGGAAAATATTTCGCCTTTCGCAGGGGTTCCAGAGTGGCCAAATGGATCAGACTGTAAATCTGACGCGCAAGCTTCGGTGGTTCGAATCCACCCCCCTGCACCACGACCCATTGGCTGGGTTATTTTTTAAATGATGATTTTTAAGCTAGCTGATATGGATGTTGCTTAGCCTTATTTTGAGGTGGTGATGATGATTACCGCTTTTTACGTTGCATGGCATGTATGGATAGTGCGTAAAGGCTGTGCAGTGAATCCGCGGGTATAGTTCATTGGTAGAACGTCAGCCTTCCAAGCTGAATAGGCGGGTTCGATTCCCGCTACCCGCTCCAATTGCTGTTCTTAGTTGTGTGCGGCGCGGAAAAGACTTTTAAAGAGTAGAAAGTGTTAGTTTTGTAAGCTTTGTGCTCATGTAGCTCAGTTGGTAGAGCACACCCTTGGTAAGGGTGAGGTCGGCAGTTCAAATCTGCTCATGAGCTCCATTAACCGAGTGGTTATGCTGGCTGCTTGAATGGCTGGTTTTATACATTGAGTTTATGGATGGTTTTTTACGGCAGTTTTTAGGATAGTTTTTCGAATTGATGTAGGCATAGTAGTTTTGTAGGGGTAACTCGCTCCTTATTTAAATAGTAAATTGCTGTGTTTTTTTAGTTTTTGATCATTTGATCAATTTTTATTTATTAGGGCAATACTTAGTTAGGAGACGCTCACGATGGCAAAAGAAAAGTTCGAACGTAATAAGCCCCACGTCAACGTGGGAACAATTGGTCACGTTGACCATGGTAAAACGACACTGACAGCGGCGTTAACGCGCGTTTGTGCTGAAGCGTGGGGTAATGGTGCTGCGGTAGCCTTTGACGGTATCGATAATGCGCCAGAAGAGCGTGAGCGCGGCATTACTATTGCGACTTCACATGTTGAATATGATTCACCTGAACGTCACTACGCGCACGTAGATTGCCCAGGTCACGCCGATTATGTTAAGAACATGATTACAGGTGCGGCACAAATGGACGGCGCTATCTTGGTATGTGGTGCGACGGATGGCCCTATGCCACAAACGCGTGAGCACATCTTGTTGGCGCGCCAGGTTGGCGTACCGTACATTGTAGTATTCCTAAACAAAGCTGATTTGCTTGCGGAAGACTGCGGTGGAGTAGGTTCTGAAGAGTATTTGGAAATGCTAGAATTGGTTGAAATGGAATTACGTGAATTGTTAGATCTTTACGAATTTCCGGGCGACGATACGCCCATCATCGCGGGTTCTGCATTAATGGCACTTAACGGTGAAGACGGTAATGAGCTAGGTACATCAGCGGTTAAGAAGCTGGTTGAAGCGCTAGATTCATACATTCCTCAGCCCGAGCGTGCAATCGATCAACCGTTTCTACTGCCTATTGAAGATGTATTCTCAATTTCGGGTCGTGGTACGGTAGTGACCGGGCGTGTTGAGCGTGGCGTTGTTAAAGTCGGCGAAGAAATTGAAATCGTTGGCATTAAAGAAACCACAAAAACCACCTGTACTGGTGTTGAAATGTTCCGTAAGTTGCTTGACGAAGGTCGTGCAGGCGAGAACGTAGGTGTACTACTTCGTGGTACTAAGCGAGAAGAAATTGAACGTGGCCAGATATTATGTAAACCAGGTTCGGTTAAGCCGCACACTACGTTTGAAGCTGAAATATATGTGTTGTCCAAAGATGAAGGTGGTCGTCATACGCCATTCTTTAAAGGCTATCGTCCACAGTTTTACTTCCGTACTACGGATGTTACGGGCGCATGTGAATTACCAGAAGGCGTAGAAATGGTGATGCCTGGTGATAACGTTAAGATGGTGGTTACCTTGATTCACCCGATTGCGATGGAAGACGGTTTACGTTTTGCGATTCGTGAAGGTGGGCGTACGGTAGGTGCTGGTGTAGTTGCCAAGATCATTGAATAATTGTTCGTGATTTCTGGTCGTAAGACCATCAAGCCGAGTCGATTTATCGTCTCGGCTTGTGTTTTATAAGGCGGTTGTAACTTGAAGGTAAGTTTTTTGTAGGGTAGCTCTCAATAGTCCTGAATGTTTTATGGCTTATTTAGGTGCTCCCTAGACTTGAAGTTTTTTATATAGGCCAGTAGTTCAATTGGTAGAGCGTCGGTCTCCAAAACCGAAAGTTGGGGGTTCGAGTCCCTCCTGGCCTGCCATATTTAAATAGTGCTAAGTGCTCATTACTTGTATGAACGATGAGGCTTTGTTGATTTGTTTGTCGATTTGATAGTGGGGTGTGCGTGAACGCTAAAGTAGAAACAAATAATTATCCGCTAAACGGATTGCGTTGGTTGGTTGTTGTTGTGTTGATCGCAGTGGGTGTAGTGGGTAATGCTTACTATAGTGAATTAGCCTTGCTTTACCGCGTGGTGGCTTTGTTGGCCTTAGGTCTAGTGACGCTTTGGTTGGCAGTACATACGTCACAGGGTTCTGTAGTTTGGGGTATTGTTAAAGAGTCTCAAACCGAAATACGTAAAGTGGTATGGCCTACTCGTCAAGAAACTAATCAGACAACACTGATAGTGGTGATATTAACTGTCATTATGGCAATTATTTTGTGGGGTCTGGATACCTTTATTGGTTGGATTGCTTCTCTCATTATAGGTTAAGCTCGTTAACAATATAAGCAAAGTAGGGTAAGCAAAAATGTCTAAACGTTGGTATGTAGTTCACGCCTATTCTGGTTATGAAAAGAAAGTTGCCTTAGCCATAAAAGAGCGTATTGAGCTTAATGGAATGGAAGAGTCTTTCGGTGAGGTGTTAGTGCCTACGGAAGAGGTGGTTGAGATGCGCGGTGGCCAAAAACGTAGATCGGAAAGAAAATTTTTTCCCGGATATGTTTTAGTGCAAATGGAATTAAGCGATGCTTCATGGCACTTGGTAAAAGAAACGCCACGAGTTATGGGCTTTATTGGTGGTAAGGCTGATGAGCCAGCACCGATAACCACGAAAGAAGCCGAGTTAATCTTACAGCGTATTGATGATGCTGTTGAAAAGCCGAAACCAAAAACTATTTTTGAGCCCGGTGAAATGGTACGTGTTATCGATGGGCCATTTAATGATTTTAATGGTGTGGTTGAAGAAGTTAATTATGACAAGAGTCGCCTGCAGGTTGCGGTGTTGATTTTTGGTCGTTCAACTCCGGTAGAGTTGGAGTTTGGTCAGGTAGAAAAAACCTGATAAAGAATTCTTTTTAAAGTGTAGTCTGTACTTGCTCTAATAATTTAGGTGTAAGTTATATTTTAGAAGATGCAGAGGTCTTTTGTTTGCGGTTAATGCCTTAAAAAAAGACAGTAGGGGAGCCTACGATAAATAAGTTATTTCAGTTCATTTCTTAGTTTAGCGCTTAGTTAACTGTGAATGAATGTGGAAGTCCGGCTTATTTTGAGGCGTTAATACCCATTATTTAGGAGTAGTCACATGGCTAAGAAAGTAGATGCTTATATTAAGCTTCAAGTTCCTGCGGGAAAAGCAAATCCAAGTCCTCCTGTTGGTCCAGCATTGGGTCAGCACGGCGTAAATATCATGGAGTTTTGTAAGGCATTTAATGCACAAACTCAAAAAGTAGAGCCAGGTTCACCGGTTCCTGTGATCATCAGTGTGTATAGTGATCGTAGTTTCACTTTTGAAATTAAAACCCCACCTGCCGCATTCTTGTTGCGTAAAGCCGCTGGTGTTGCCAAAGGTAGTGGTCGTCCTAATACGGAGAAAGTCGGTAAAGTGACGCGTGAGCAATTAGAAGAAATTGCGAAAATTAAAGAGCCAGATTTGACTGCCGCCAATATGGATGCAGCGGTACGTACCATTGCTGGTAGTGCGGTAAGTGCTGGTCTTGAAGTAGAGGGAGTAATCTAAGATGTCTACATTAAATAAGCGTCAAAAATTGGCTCGTGAAAAAGTTGATCCTAATAAGCAATACTCTATTGATGCAGCTGTAGCGATCATGAAGGAACTCTCAACGGTAAAGTTCTCAGAAACAGTAGATGTGGCGATTAACTTGGGTATTGATCCACGTAAATCAGACCAATCTGTTCGTGGCGCGACTTCTTTGCCTCACGGTACGGGTAAAACTGTTCGTGTCGCTGTGTTTACTCAAGGTGCTAATGCTGAAGCGGCTACAGCAGCCGGTGCTGATCTAGTCGGTATGGAAGAGCTTGCGGCTGAAGTTAAAAAAGGCAATATGGACTTTGATGTTGTTATTGCTGACCCGGCGGCGATGCGTGTTGTTGGACAGCTAGGTACGATTTTAGGCCCTCGTGGTTTAATGCCTAATCCAAAAACAGGTACTGTAACACCTGATGTTGCTACTGCAGTTAAGAATGCAAAAGCCGGTCAAGTGCGTTATCGCGCTGATAAGGGTGGTATTATTCATGGTGGTATTGGTCGGGTGAGCTTCGAAGTTAGCGCGATTAAAGAAAACCTTGAAGCATTAATAGCAGATTTAAAGAAATCAAAACCTGCCTCGGCTAAAGGTATTTACTTAAAGAAAATATCCTTAAGTAGCACAATGGGTCCAGGTATTGTTTTAGATATTGCGAGTTTGGAAGTTTAATCCAAACCGTACAAAGAACTTTGGGGTCTGTGCTTAGATAGCTTGCTATCACTATCACAGGCCGTCAAAGACCGTAGGGGCGAGATGATATGTCGGGCTATATGCTCAAGTTGTTAAATCGCTTAATTAAGATTGTCTTAATAAGATAGTCTTACCCTTCGCAGACGGTGGGAACCCGAATCAGAATTCATTAAGCGCTTTTTTATCGGAAAAGTTGCTAATAGATGCGAGATTTGATCACCGAAAAACGCTTTTTGTTATGCGCTTTTTTAAAGTGTAGATCAATAAGTCATGTAACGATTAACGCTTTGTGTAGTATTTTTTTTGTGCTACTAACAGTGTGTTAGTCAAATTTAGGAGATAACTCGTGGCATTAGCATTAGAAGACAAAAAGCAAATTGTCGCTGAAGTTAACGAGACTGCTAGCAATGCATTGTCCTTAGTCATCGCTGACGCCCGTGGCGTTAACGTGACAGACATGACAGGCTTGCGTAAGTTAGCACGTGAAAGTAATGTTGAAATTCGTGTGATTCGTAATACTCTTGCGAAACGCGCGTTTAATGAAACAGAATTTGATTGTGTTAGTGAAGCGCTAGTGGGCCCATCACTGTTCGGTTTTTCTATGGAAGACCCCGGTGCTGCGGCTCGAATCTTTAAAGACTTTGCGAAAGCAAATGAAGCCTTTGAAGTAAAAGCTTTGTCAGTAGGTGGCAAGTTATTGGAAGCTGCTCAAATTGATGCCTTGGCTAAACTACCGACACGTGATCAAGCGTTAAGTATGTTAGTTAGTGTCATGATTGCGCCAGTAACCAAATTGGTTCGGACTTTTAACGAAGTGCCTACTAAAGTAACACGTGCTGTTGCAGCCGTTCGCGACCAAAAACAGGAAGCTGCATAATTAACGCTTTGCGTAAATTAAGTGGTTTATACTATTAATTTTTTATCGGGAGATCTGGGTCATGGCTCTATCTAAAGACGATATTTTGAATGCTATTGCTGAAATGTCAGTAATGGAAGTTGTTGAATTAGTTGAAGCAATGGAAGAAAAGTTCGGTGTTTCTGCTGCTGCAGCAGTTGCAGTTGCTGCGCCTGCAGCTGGCGATGATGCCGCTGCTGCTGAAGAGCAAACAGAATTTGATGTTATTCTGACTGCTGCTGGCGACAAGAAAGTCAATGCAATTAAGGCGGTTCGTGCTATTACTGGTCTTGGCTTGAAAGAAGCAAAAACTATGGTAGAAAGCGCTCCAGCAACAGTTAAAGAAGCTGTTTCTAAAGCGGACGCTGAAGCAGTTAAAAAGCAGCTTGAAGAAGCTGGCGCATCTGCAGAGTTGAAATAACTCTTCCAGTGCGACACCCTTCCTCGTTTAGCGTTTCACTGATTCGCTTATAAGATAAAGGGTTAAGGCTGACGGGATTTCCCGTCGGCCTTTTTCCGTTTGCAGTAAACGGCAAAGTAGTTGGCTGGCTTTTGTTGGCATAACACTGAATAAAACTGCCAAAATTTTGGATGTACGTAGTCACTGGCTGTAGTTATTGACTATTGTGCATAAAATAAAAAACGCAATTCGCGTTCATTTAAAGGTTAACCCCTTTTTAGACAGGCTGAGGCATATAGATGGCTTACTCATATACTGAGAAAAAACGTATCCGCAAGGACTTCGGCAAATTGCCCCATGTGATGGATGTTCCCTATCTACTAGCGATTCAGCTAGATTCCTATCGTAAGTTTACTCAAACGGGTATCCCCTTAGAGGACCGATTGGATATAGGTTTGCATGCCGCATTTAAATCGGTTTTTCCGATTGTTAGTTATTCAGGTAGCGCTGCGCTTGAATACGTTAGTTACAAATTAGGCAAAGTGGTATTTGATGTTGCTGAATGTATCTCACGAGGCGCGACTTATGCCGCTCCATTGCGTGTAAAAGTACGTTTGATTATTTATGATAAAGAGTCGTCAAATAAAACCATCAAAGATATTAAAGAGCAAGAAGTCTATATGGGCGAAATTCCATTAATGACGGATAACGGTACTTTTGTGATTAACGGTACTGAGCGTGTCATTGTTTCTCAGTTACACCGCTCGCCGGGTGTGTTCTTTGATCATGATAAAGGTAAAACTCACTCTTCGGGTAAGTTGCTTTATTCTGCTCGTGTCATTCCTTACCGTGGTTCGTGGTTAGATTTTGAGTTTGATCCTAAAGATTTAGTGTTTGTACGTATCGATCGCCGTCGTAAATTGCCAGCGACTATTTTACTGCGTGCATTAGGGTATAGCTCCGAACAAATGTTAGAAATGTTTTTCAGTACTAGCCAATTTGAAATGAATAAAGATCGTGAATTCTTATTGGAGCTAGTGCCTTCTCGCCTTCGGGGTGATGTTGCTACTTTTGATATTAAAGATAAGAAAGGCAATGTGCTAATTGAGGAAGGTCGTCGTATTACGGCTAAGCATATTCGCGATCTCGAAAAAGCGAAAATCTCTCAGTTACTAGTGCCTGAAGACTATCTACTTGGCCGTTCTTTAGCGCGTGATGTGATAGACACTACTTCAGGTGAGCTATTGTTTGAATGTAATACTGAAATATCTACAGAAGTGATCGATAAATTTGTTGAAGTCGGTATTACTTCGATTGAGACTTTGTACACCAATGATCTAGATTGTGGTGCATTTATTTCGGATACTCTACGTGCTGATGCTGCGCGCACAGAGCTAGAGGCCTTAGTCGAAATTTACCGCATGATGCGTCCTGGCGAGCCACCAACAAAAGAATCAGCTGAAGGTTTGTTCCAAAACTTATTCTTTAGTCCAGATCGTTACGATCTTTCGGTAGTTGGCCGAATGAAGTTTAATCGTCGCCTTAAGCGCGAAGATGAAACGGGTGACGGCATTCTCTCTAAAGAGGATATTGTTGAGGTGTTAAAGACCCTCATAGCTATCCGCAATGGTGATGGTGTGGTCGATGATATTGATCACCTAGGGAACCGTCGAATTCGCTCTGTTGGAGAGATGGCAGAAAATCAATTCCGAGTGGGCCTTGTTCGTGTTGAGCGTGCTGTAAAAGAGCGTCTGTCGGTTGCCGAATCAGAAGGATTAATGCCTCAAGATTTGGTTAACGCGAAACCTGTTTCTGCTGCAGTTAAAGAGTTCTTTGGTTCATCACAACTATCACAGTTTATGGATCAGAATAATCCATTGTCTGAAATTACGCATAAACGTCGTGTCTCTGCATTAGGGCCTGGCGGCTTAACACGTGAGCGTGCAGGTTTTGAAGTTCGAGATGTGCATCCGACACATTATGGTCGTGTATGTCCAATTGAAACACCGGAAGGGCCAAACATTGGTTTGATTAACTCCTTGGCCACCTATGCGCGTACTAATCATTATGGTTTCCTTGAAAGTCCTTACCGTCGCGTAGTGGACAGCAAGGTTACCGATGAAATTGATTTCTTATCGGCTATTAACGAATCAGAGTATGTTATTGCTCAGGCTTCTGCAGCGTTAGATAAAAAAGGTAAGTTAGTTGACGAGCTAGTGTCTGTTCGTCACATGAACGAATTTACCTTGAAGACACCAAAAGACGTTCAGTATATGGATGTATCGCCTCGTCAGGTAGTGTCTGTAGCGGCATCTTTGATTCCATTCTTAGAGCACGATGATGCTAACCGTGCATTGATGGGTTCAAACATGCAGCGTCAAGCGGTACCCACCCTAAAAGCGGATAAGCCGTTAGTCGGTACAGGTATGGAGCGTCACGTAGCCTCTGACTCAGGTGTTTGCGTGGTAGCAAAACGCGGTGGTTTTATTGAGCGTGTTGATGCAGCACGTATTGTTGTGCGTGCTAGTGATAGTGAAACCGAAGTAGGTGATGCGGGTGTTGATATCTATAACTTGACTAAATATACCCGTTCTAATCAAAATACCTGTATTAATCAGCGTCCGATTGTCGCGGTAGGCGATAGTATTGTTCGTGGTGACATTCTTGCTGATGGACCTTCTGTTGATATGGGTGAGCTGGCGTTAGGGCAGAATATGCGCATCGCCTTTATGCCGTGGAATGGATATAACTTTGAGGATTCGATTCTTGTTTCTGAACGTGTCGTTCAAGAGGACCGTTTTACTACCATCCATATTCAGGAATTGACCTGTATTGCTCGTGATACCAAGTTAGGTAGCGAAGAAATTACTGCTGATATTCCTAATGTGGGCGAAGGCGCTTTATCGAAATTAGATGAGTCGGGTATTGTTTATATCGGTGCTGAAGTAGGCGCTGGTGATATTTTAGTGGGTAAAGTGACGCCAAAAGGTGAAACACAGTTAACCCCAGAAGAAAAACTGCTGCGCGCTATTTTTGGCGAAAAAGCATCGGATGTAAAAGACACTTCTTCACGAGTACCGACCAGCACTAAAGGTACGGTTATTGATGTGCAAGTCTTTACCCGCGACGGTCTTGAAAAAGACACGCGTTCAAAAGCTATTGAAGAAATGCAGCTAGAGAAAGTACGTAAAGATTTGAACGAAGAGTTCCGTATTGTTGAAGCGGCTACTTTTGAACGTTTACACTCTGTGTTAATCGGTCAGAAAGTCTCTTCAGCTAAGGCAGTAAAAAAAGGCACCGTGTTAAGTGCTGAAATTTTAGCTGACTTAGATAAAGAACAGTTGCTAAATCTACGTGTTGCCGATGATGTGGTCAATGAGCAAATTGATCGTGCTGAAGAGCAGCTAAAAGAACGTCGTGCCATTCTTGATGAACGTTTTGAAGATAAAAGACGTAAGTTACAAAGTGGTGATGATTTAGCGCCTGGTGTGTTAAAAATTGTTAAGGTTTATCTTGCGATCAAACGTCGTATTCAGCCTGGTGATAAGATGGCCGGTCGTCATGGTAACAAGGGTGTTATCTCTGTCATCATGCCAGTAGAAGATATGCCTTACGATGAACATGGTGAGCCAATCGATATTGTACTTAACCCTCTAGGTGTACCTTCGCGAATGAACGTAGGGCAGGTGTTAGAAATGCACTTAGGTCTAGCAGCAAAAGGCTTAGGTAATAAAATTGATAGTATGATTCGTCAACAAAAAGCCGCTAAAGAAGTGCGTGGATTTCTTGAAGAAATTTATAATAAAACGGGTGAGATGAAAGATAAAGAAGACCTGAAAAGCTTTTCTGATGATGAAATATTTGCTTTGGCTAATAATTTACGTGGTGGTGTGCCAATGGCAACCCGTGCATTTGATGGTGCTAAAGAGACAGAAATCAAATCACTGTTGCGTCTAGCGGACTTGCCAGATAGTGGCCAAATGACGTTGTATGATGGTCGTTCGGGTGATGCCTTTACGCGTCCAGTCACGGTAGGTTATATGTATGTATTAAAACTTAACCATTTGGTTGATGACAAAATGCATGCACGGTCAACTGGTTCTTATAGCTTGGTTACACAACAGCCATTGGGTGGTAAAGCTCAGTTTGGTGGTCAGCGCTTCGGTGAAATGGAAGTGTGGGCACTGGAGGCTTATGGTGCTGCGTATACGCTTCAGGAAATGTTGACGGTTAAATCCGATGACGTTGCTGGTCGTACTAAGATGTATAAAAACATTGTTGATGGTGATCATCGCATGGAGCCGGGTATGCCCGAATCCTTTAATGTATTGGTTAAAGAAATTCGTTCGCTCGGTATTAATATGGAATTAGAAGCTGATTCTAAGTAATTATTAAACCCTTGCTTGTGTTTAGTTAGTGTTGACTGTTTGAGTCAGCACTAACTAAAAAAATCTATCATCACAAAATTTTAATTCCCAACTGGAGGAATAGCCTTGAAAGACTTACTCAACTTGCTGAAGTCCCAGGGACAAAACGACGAATTTGACTCTATTCGTATCGGTCTTGCCTCGCCAGAAATGATTCGTTCATGGTCATTTGGTGAAGTCAAAAAACCTGAAACCATTAACTATCGTACCTTTAAGCCTGAGCGTGAAGGTCTATTTTGTGCCAAGATATTTGGTCCAGTAAAAGACTATGAATGCTTATGTGGTAAATATAAGCGGATGAAACATCGCGGCATCATTTGTGAAAAATGTGGCGTTGAAGTGACCTTGGCTAAAGTACGTCGTGACCGTATGGGTCACATCGAATTGGCCAGTCCGGTTGCACATATTTGGTTCTTGAAATCATTGCCTAGCCGTATCGGTTTATTACTCGATATGACCTTGCGCAGTATTGAGCGTGTATTGTATTTTGAATCTTACGTGGTGACTGACCCGGGTATGACTACCTTGGAAAAAGGCCAGCTATTAACGGATGAGCAGTTCTTCGAAGCAATGGAAGAATTTCCCGATGAATTTGAAGCGAAGATGGGTGCTGAAGCCATTCAAGATTTAATGAAAGATATTAATCTTGAAGAGGAAGTGAATCGTCTACGTGAAGAAATCCCAGAAACTAATTCTGAAACTAAGATCAAAAAGTTATCTAAGCGTCTAAAATTATTAGAAGCCTTTTTCTTTTCTGGCAATAAGCCCGAGTGGATGGTGATGGCAGCGTTGCCAGTGCTTCCGCCAGATCTACGACCATTAGTGCCTCTAGATGGCGGTCGTTTTGCGACTTCTGATTTGAATGATCTATATCGTCGTGTGATCAACCGTAACAACCGTTTGAAGCGTCTGTTGGATTTGAATGCGCCCGATATTATTGTGCGTAACGAAAAACGTATGTTGCAAGAATCTGTTGATGCCTTATTAGATAACGGTCGTCGCGGTCGTGCGATTACGGGTTCGAACAAACGTCCATTGAAATCACTTGCCGATATGATTAAAGGTAAGCAAGGTCGCTTTCGTCAAAACTTACTCGGTAAACGTGTCGATTATTCTGGGCGTTCGGTTATTGTAACCGGTCCTACGCTACGCTTACATCAGTGTGGTCTACCAAAGAAAATGGCACTGGAATTATTTAAGCCCTTTATCTTTAGTAAATTAGAATTACGTGGCCTTGCCACTACCATTAAAGCTGCGAAGAAAATGGTTGAGCGCGAAGAGCCGGTAGTATGGGATATTCTAGACGATGTGATTCGTGAACATCCAGTGTTACTTAACCGTGCACCGACACTTCACCGTTTGGGTATTCAGGCGTTTGAGCCAGTACTGATTGAAGGTAAAGCCATTCAATTACATCCATTAGTTTGTGCGGCGTATAACGCTGACTTCGATGGTGACCAAATGGCGGTTCACGTCCCGTTAACTATTGAAGCGCAGCTTGAAGCTCGTGCGTTAATGATGTCTACCAACAACATTCTTTCTCCTGCATCAGGTGAGCCCATTATCGTACCTTCACAGGATGTGGTGTTGGGTCTTTACTGGATGACTCGTGAGCGCGTGAATGCTTTGGGTGAAGGTATGATCTTCGCTGATATAGCGGAAGTGTCGCGTGCTTACTACGCTGATAAAGTGGATCTCCAAGCGCGCATCAAAGTGCGTATTACCGAAATCGTTAAACAAGATGATGGTGAGAGTATAACGTCGACTTTTATTACGGATACTACTGTTGGTCGGGTTTTATTTTGGGAAATAGTGCCTAAAGGTATGCCATTTGAAATGGTCAATATCCCCATGGTAAAGAAAGCCATTTCTAAAGTGATTAACTATTGCTATCGTGTAGTTGGACTAAAAGCCACGGTGATTTTTGCCGATCAGTTAATGTATATGGGTTACAAGTTCTCTACTCGCTCAGGTTCATCGATTGGTGTGAATGACTTCGCTATCCCTGATAGTAAGGCTGAGATCATTACTCGTGCAGAGAATGAAGTAAAAGAAATTGAAGGTCAGTTCGCCTCAGGTCTAGTAACGCAAGGTGAAAAATACAACAAGGTGATCGATATTTGGTCCCGCGCTAATGATTTAGTGGCTAAATCAATGATGGATGGCATTTCAACAGAGATTGTCATTAACCGTGATGGCGAAGAAGAAAAGCAAGATTCATTTAACTCTGTCTTTATGTATGCTGATTCGGGTGCGCGTGGTTCTCCGGCGCAAATTCGTCAGCTCGCCGGTATGCGTGGTTTGATGGCGCGTCCAGATGGTTCTATTATTGAGACGCCCATTACCGCTAACTTCCGTGAAGGTTTGAACGTACTTCAGTACTTTATTTCTACTCACGGTGCGCGTAAAGGTTTGGCAGATACGGCATTGAAAACAGCAAACTCGGGTTATCTAACGCGTCGTTTGGTTGATGTTGCACAAGACTTGGTGGTCACAGAGCATGATTGTGGCACTGACAGAGGCTTAACATTAACCCCAATTATTGAAGGCGGTGATATTATTGATCCGCTAGGTGATCGTGTGTTAGGTCGCGTTCTTGCTCAAGATGTTGTCAGTGTTGATGGTGTAGTATTACTTGAAGCTGGCATTATGATTGACGAAAAGTTGGTTGATATCGTTGAAGACAATGCCATTGATGAGATTATTGTGCGCTCAGCGATGACTTGTGAAACGCGTCATGGTATTTGTTCTAAATGCTATGGTCGTGATCTTGCTCGTGGTCACTTGGTTAATGTGGGTGAAGCAGTGGGTGTTATTGCCGCTCAGTCAATCGGTGAGCCGGGTACTCAGTTAACCATGCGTACCTTCCACATTGGTGGTGCGGCAAGTCGTGCCTCTGCTGTTGACAGCGTACAGGTTAAGCAAGATGGTACCGTACGTTTACATAACGTAAAAGTGGTTGAGAATGCAAACAATCATCTAGTAGCGGTCTCTCGTTCCGGTGAATTAGCGGTTGCTGATAGCACGGGCCGTGAGCGTGAACGTTATAAAATCCCGTATGGTGCTGTGATTTCTGTACATGATGGCGCAGCAGTTGAAGGTGGTAGCTTTATTGCTAAATGGGATCCGCATACACATCCCATTATTACTGAAGTAGCGGGTAAGGTAGCCTTCTCTGGAATGGAAGATGGTCTTTCTATTCGACGTCAAACAGATGAGCTAACCGGCCTATCTTCCATTGAAGTGATTGACCCAGCTGAGCGTCCTGCTGCGGGTAAAGACCTACGCCCTGCAATTACCTTGGTAGATAAAAAGGGTAAAGAGTTAACTTTAGCCAATACTAATGTACCAGCACATTACATGTTGCCACCCAAAGCGATCTTGAGCTTGAATGATGGTGATGAAATTGGTGTCGGTGGTATTATTGCGCGTATTCCTCAGGAAAGTTCGAAAACCCGTGATATTACGGGTGGTCTACCCCGTGTTGCTGATTTATTCGAAGCACGTAAGCCAAAAGAATCTTCAATTCTTGCAGAAATTTCAGGAACGGTAAGCTTTGGTAAAGAAACTAAAGGTAAGTTCCGTTTAGTGATTACACCGACTGATGGTCAGTTATTAGAGGATGGTTCTGATCATTATGAAGTCTTGATTCCTAAGCATCGTCAAATGACTGTGTTTGAAGGTGAGCAGGTCGTTAAAGGTGAAGTGGTTTCAGATGGCCCAAGTAATCCACACGATATTTTACGTTTACGTGGAGTTGAAGAACTTGCGCGTTACATTACCAACGAAATTCAAGATGTTTATCGCTTGCAGGGCGTAAAAATTAATGATAAACACATTGAAACTATCGTTCGTCAAATGTTACGTAAAGTTGAAATCACGGGTATGGGTGAGTCGACTTTTGTTAAAGGTGAGCAAGTCGAGTTTACGGAAGTACTTGAGCAAAACGAAACCCTTCGTGATGTGGATAAGCTACCCGCGCGTTATCAGCGTCAGTTGCTAGGTATTACCAAAGCATCATTGGCAACGGAATCTTTCATCTCTGCGGCATCGTTCCAGGAAACTACGCGAGTACTTACTGAAGCAGCGGTTACTGGTAAGAAAGATTACTTGCGCGGCTTGAAAGAAAATGTGGTTGTTGGTCGTCTAATCCCAGCGGGTACGGGTTTGGCATATCATGCAGAGCGTAAGCGTAAACGCGCTACTGAGAAAGCTAGCCGTTCAGAAGGTGTGAGCGCGGAAGAGATCGAAGCAGCACTAACGGAAGCTTTACAGTCTAGTTCGACGTAAACGAGTTTAGTAGTTCTGCTCTAAAGCGTCATAAAAGCCTCCTTTTGGGGGCTTTTATGTTTTGAAAAATGAGATGTCTCAGTGTGTAGATCTACCCTCTAATAATAAGGATGGTGGTCAATAAAACTAAGGTGTGTGGGAAAATGATAAGAATAGTGACTGTTTGCGTGATTAGCTACTGTCTGTTGTCGTTGAGTACTTTTGTTTATTCTCAAAAAGCGAGTTTCACATTACAGCTTGACCATGAATTACAGCCTGCTTCATTAATCGATGTGGCGCCACGCTATCCGCACGCAATAATAGCGGAACTATCAACAGGGAAGTTGTATATATATCAGCGTCAAGCAGACAATGCTTTTTTGCTATTGGATACCATGGAAACCTCTATTGGTAAGAGTGGCTACGGAAAAAATACTGAAGGCGATAATAAAACCCCAGTAGGCGTTTACCGTATTATTAGTCATCTTACGCCAGTTCAATTAGATGATTTTTATGGGCACGCGGCTTATCCCGTAAATTACCCTAATGCTTGGGATAAGCTTAAAGACAGAACGGGTTTTGGTATTTGGTTACATGCTGAGCCTATAGGGTTTGCTGAAAAAACGCGTCCCATGTTGGATAGTAACGGTTGTATCGTATTGTCGAATAATGATATCGATAAGATCAACCAATATATTGATATTGGTTATACCTATATTGTTATGACGCCAAAAATAAACATGGTGAAAGTTAAAAGCATTAAAAAATTACGTTCAAATTTGCGTGAACGCCTAAACGAATGGCAAGCGGCATGGGAAAGCTTGCAGTTCGAACCTTACTTGGCTTTTTATTCCAGACAATTTTCTAATCTTGAAAAAGATTGGAGTGAATGGGTAAAATATAAGGTTCGTGTTAATAAGAATAAGAAATTTATTGATGTTGCTATCTCGGATATAGGTATTTATGCATATCCTGGTGAAGAAGGGATGGTCTGGGTAGAGTATTTTCAAACATATAATAGTAGTAACTATCAATCAACTGGATGGAAACGCCAGCTATGGAAGTTGGAGATAGATGATGTATGGCGAATTATTTATGAGGGGGGAGGGTAAACTCTTTACCTGGGCTGATGATAAACACTTTATAGGTAGCAGTGCTAGGTATGCATAGCGGCGACTTTTAGTGAATTTTGCATCAATGTCTTGTTAGCTAAACGAGTTTAGCTTTTCTTTGGGAGTTCTTTTTGCAGCCATCTAATCATGTCCACCCACATCCGAGAAATTTCATTGTTTGAAGGCATGCTTCCTGCAGAAGCTAATTCAACAGTGACTACAGGGATGTTTAAGTCTACCCCAGCATAATTTCCTAGTGAGCCAGGATAAGTTCCTAGCAGGCGTAGATGCAACCCGCCAAGCTTTTTAGGGGCTTGTAAGCTCCCATCAAAATCGACTAGACGATGAGGGGCATGTAGCGCAATGATGACATCGGGTTGAAACGCTTTAATAACCTTATCAAGCCAAATGGTTTCGGGTTCGCTTAGTGCTTTGTTTCCTGGGAAGCGTCTTGGGTTTTTGTATGTTTTTTCTTTCCAGTATTTTAATGCAAGTTCATTCCAATCTTTTGATGGAAAATTACGGTTTAAATCTACCCCGTTGGCATTTTGCCTTTGGGCTTTTCTCTGTAATAAACCATCAGGATTTAGGCTGGGGATAACGGTCCAATGAAATAAGCCAGAATGATGTATGTTCAGCGTATCCATCCATTTAAACATAACTGAGATTGCTGAATATTCATCTCCATGAATGCCACCCATGAGTAACACTTTACCTAGTGGTTTGCGTGTGAGTAAAGGCGGATAAACTTTATATGCAAGGGGGCGACCTTCATTCGAATAATGATTGTCATGTACTAAATGCTGGCTAAGGCAATTCTCTTCGTTAACGCTACCTAATTTATTACCAATCTCACTACAGAGACTTTTTATTGTGCTTTTGGGAAGGTAAGTTGCGCTTTCGGCCTGAACCGCAGAGGTCAAGGGGAGTAAGGCAACGCATGTAAGTATGAAAAGTGGGGCTATTCTTAAAGCAGTCTTATATAAGATCATGTTTAATGGTTGGCTACCTAGAAATTAATTCATTATATATAGATTATAGCGGCTTATTTAGGCAACCCCCAATAATATTTTGCAATCAATAGGGATTGTTAAGTAAAGTGCTATCGAGCTAACACTTTACTTAACGTACTTTCAGGGTTTTTGGATTCAAGAAGTGCTAAAGCAACAGCGCAGGTCCATGTAATGCATGCCATTATAAATAATACACCGCTATCGTCACCAATTTTTTGAGCTGTAGCAGCATCAAAGTGAGGCATAACAATACCTAGTGGAGTAAAAAGGTGGAAAAAGATTGCGCCACTCATAATGCCAAGAGCCATGATAGCGGCTAATGAACGCAGCTTTGTAAATAATAAAATGGCCGTAATCAGCTCTGCGCCACCTACCATATACCCGCCATAAACCCCAAACCAATCTAAGCCAGACCATGCGGCTAATGTAGTGAATATGTGCTGCGTCTCTAGAGAGTTAGTGAATTTAAAAGGCAAAGATTGTAAGAATACAAATGCAATAAAAATAGATAGTGCTATAGGGATGTATTTTTTCATGATGAAGCTTCTCTTGTTGTTATTGGGTTAATGATAATATTGTACGGAATAAGTAGGTAAATGGACATTAAGTCCTTCGATAGGTTTCGTAATAGGTTAATAATTATCTAAGAAGTCCCACCTCTTTCTATACGTGGGTGGTTTCTGGATGACTGTAATATGCATAAAGGTTTAATTGGCTGTTCAATCGGTCGTTGGGCGGCTTTACGGTGCTATTTTTAGTCAAGCGGCCCTGCTCACTATAAGTGCAAATATTCATAGCTATTTTTTACGAACGGCCTTGCCAAGACTTGACGCAAAGCTCCTCTCTCCGTACAATACGCAGCCCCTATTTCTGTGGGGAGTTCCTTTATGGGGGCTTGATATTAATTAGTTGGATCTCTTTTTTGGATGTTATTCAATCAGGGAGAAGACGTAAACATAGTTGGAGTTATATTTCATGGCAACGATCAACCAATTGGTTCGTAAGCCTAGAAAGCGTAAAGTACAGAAGAGTGACGTACCTGCTCTACAAGGCAACCCTCAAAAACGTGGCGTTTGTACGCGCGTTTATACTACTACACCGAAGAAACCAAACTCGGCACTACGTAAAGTATGTCGTGTACGCCTAACAAATGGCTTTGAGGTAACTTCGTATATTGGTGGTGAAGGTCATAACTTGCAAGAGCATAGTGTGGTATTGATCCGTGGCGGTCGTGTAAAAGATTTGCCTGGTGTTCGTTATCATACGGTTCGCGGTAGCTTGGACACCTCTGGTGTTGCAGACCGTAAACAAGGTCGTTCTAAGTACGGTACTAAACGTCCTAAGTAAGGCGTCCTTCACCGGGCACCCTAAAAAGACAACAGTATGCGTTTTTTAGAAAAAATTGAACAAGAGTAAGGCTAAGCTCACATTGTGTGATGTCTTAGAGTTAACCTGAACAGAGGCCGAGGCCAAACAGAGGCGAATTACAATGCCAAGAAGAAGAGTCGTCGCGAAACGCGAGATTTTACCAGATCCTAAGTACGGTAATCTCACGCTAGCGAAATTTATGAACATACTCATGGTCAGCGGTAAAAAAGCCGTTGCTGAGCGTATCGTATACGGTGCCTTAGATTTAGTGAGTCAAAAAACAGCAGATAAAGAAGCCTTAGAAACTTTTAACGAAGCGCTAGAGAAAATTGCTCCACTAGTCGAAGTTAAATCTCGTCGTGTGGGTGGTGCAACTTATCAAGTGCCTGTTGAAGTTCGTCCATCACGTCGCGAAGCACTGGCGATGCGTTGGTTGGTTGAATTTTCACGTAAGCGTAGTGAGAAATCAATGGCAGCGCGTTTAGCTGGCGAATTGATGGATGCAGCACAAGGCAAAGGCGGCGCTGTGAAAAAACGTGAAGATGTTCACCGCATGGCGGAAGCGAACAAAGCGTTCTCTCACTACCGTTTCTAAATACTACTTTGCACCGGTTGTTTATTAGTAATAGATAAGCCGTTAGGAAAAAGTAATAAAAGGCAGCTATTCTTGGCTGCCTTTTTTTTAATCTAGAAGTTGCCTTTGGATACCGAAAAATCACAAGCTTTAGGTATCTAATAGCGTTAAAGTATATTTTATCGAGGAATTTACATCGTGGCACGTAAAACACCGCTGGCACATTACCGTAATATTGGTATCTGCGCTCATGTCGATGCAGGAAAAACGACGACGACTGAGCGAGTACTATTTTATACCGGTCTATCGCATAAAATTGGTGAGGTGCACGATGGTGCCGCCACTATGGATTGGATGGAGCAAGAGCAAGAGCGTGGTATTACCATTACTTCGGCGGCAACTACTTGCTTTTGGGCGGGTATGCAGCAGCAGTATGAACAACATCGAATTAATATCATTGATACACCAGGGCACGTTGACTTTACCATTGAGGTAGAGCGTTCCTTGCGTGTGCTAGATGGTGCTGTAGTGGTGTTATGTGGCTCCTCAGGCGTACAGCCGCAGACCGAAACCGTGTGGCGCCAAGCGAACAAATATGAAGTGCCACGACTCGTCTTTGTAAATAAGATGGATCGTGCGGGTGCCGACTTCCATATGGTGGTCGACCAATTAAAAGCACGCTTAAAGGCCAATCCTGTACCGCTGCAAATGACGATTGGTGCTGAGGAAAATTTTAAAGGCGTAGTTGATCTAGTTAAAATGAAGGCGATTTTATGGAATGAAGCCGACCAAGGGATGACCTTTGACTACGCTGAAATCCCCGCTGAATTACAAGATCAATGCGATGAAATGCGAGAATATTTGGTCGAGTCGGCAGCAGAAGCGACTGACGAATTAATGAATAAATATTTAGAGGGTGAAACCCTCACTGAAGAAGAAATTAAAGCGGGCATTCGTCAGCGTACATTAGCGAATGAAATTGTGCCTGTCATCGGCGGTTCGGCCTTTAAGAATAAAGGTGTGCAGGCCATGTTGGATGCGGTTGTTGACTATTTACCGTCGCCGACTGAGGTGAAAGCCATTGACGGTACCCTCGAAGATGGCGAAACGGTTGCGCATCGAGAAGCAGATGATAGCGCGCCTTTCTCTGCGTTAGCCTTTAAAATTGCGACTGACCCCTTTGTCGGTACATTAACGTTCTTTCGTGTGTATTCTGGCACCTTGGCTAGCGGCACGGCTGTTTACAACTCGGTAAAAGGCAAGCGTGAAAGAGTGGGGCGTATGGTGCAAATGCATGCTAATTCTAGGGAAGAGATTAAAGAGGTCTTAGCGGGCGATATTGCTGCGGCTATCGGTCTTAAAGATGTAACCACGGGGGATACTTTGTGTGCCGAGAATGGAAAAATCATTCTTGAGCGGATGGAATTTCCTGAGCCGGTGATCTCTGTTGCGGTGGAGCCAAGAACAAAAGCGGATCAAGATAAAATGGGCATGGCCTTGGGTAAATTGGCTCAAGAGGACCCTTCATTCCGGGTGAAAACAGATGAAGAGACGGGGCAGACGATTATTTCTGGTATGGGTGAGCTTCACTTGGATATCTTGATTGAGCGTATGCGTCGTGAATTTAGTGTTGAGGCAAATATTGGTAAGCCGCAAGTGGCTTATCGTGAGTGCATCAATAACGTGTGTGATATCGAAGGTAAATTTGTGCGTCAGTCTGGCGGTCGTGGTCAGTATGGGCACGTCAAGATTAAGTTTGAACCAGCCGCAGATAGTAATGCGGAAGGCTTAGAGTTTGTGAATGAAGTAGTTGGTGGCTCGGTGCCGAAAGAATTCATCCCTGCGGTGGAAAAAGGCATTGCCGAGCAAATGAGAAATGGCGTATTAGCGGGATACCCTTTGCTGGGTCTTAAAGCGACGTTATACGACGGTTCTTTCCACGATGTCGACTCCAATGAAATGGCGTTTAAAATAGCCGCATCAATGGCGACTAAGAAGTTAGCTAAAAGTGGTGGCGCTAAATTATTAGAGCCAATGATGAAAGTCGAAGTGGTGACACCAGAAGAAAATATGGGCGATGTAGTCGGCGACCTTAATCGACGTCGTGGTATTATTTTAGGCATGGAAGAAGGGGTGTTAGGTAAAACGGTTGATGCACAAGTGCCTTTATCTGAAATGTTTGGTTATGCCACTGATTTGCGTTCAGCTACTCAGGGTCGTGCCACCTTTGCCATGGAATTTGACAAATATGCGGAAGCACCCAATAACGTAGCACTGGAGATCATGGCTAAAAATGGCATGATTTAATGATTGATAATCCTTGTCTGTGTGAATGAAAGCCAGCAAGAAAAATAGGAGTTACTAATAAAGTGGCAAAAGAAAAGTTCGAACGTAATAAGCCCCACGTCAACGTGGGAACAATTGGTCACGTTGACCATGGTAAAACGACACTGACAGCGGCGTTAACGCGCGTTTGTGCTGAAGCGTGGGGTAATGGTGCTGCGGTAGCCTTTGACGGTATCGATAATGCGCCAGAAGAGCGTGAGCGCGGCATTACTATTGCGACTTCACATGTTGAATATGATTCACCTGAACGTCACTACGCGCACGTAGATTGCCCAGGTCACGCCGATTATGTTAAGAACATGATTACAGGTGCGGCACAAATGGACGGCGCTATCTTGGTATGTGGTGCGACGGATGGCCCTATGCCACAAACGCGTGAGCACATCTTGTTGGCGCGCCAGGTTGGCGTACCGTACATTGTAGTATTCCTAAACAAAGCTGATTTGCTTGCGGAAGACTGCGGTGGAGTAGGTTCTGAAGAATATTTGGAAATGCTAGAATTGGTTGAAATGGAATTGCGTGAATTGTTAGATCTTTACGAGTTTCCGGGCGACGATACGCCCATCATCGCGGGTTCTGCATTAATGGCACTTAACGGTGAAGACGGTAATGAGCTAGGTACATCGGCGGTCAAGAAGCTGGTTGAAGCGCTAGATTCATACATTCCTCAGCCAGAGCGTGCAATCGATCAACCGTTCCTACTGCCTATTGAAGATGTATTCTCAATTTCGGGTCGTGGTACGGTAGTGACCGGTCGTGTTGAGCGTGGTGTTGTTAAGGTCGGCGAAGAAATTGAAATCGTTGGCATTAAAGAAACCACAAAAACCACCTGTACTGGTGTTGAAATGTTCCGTAAGTTGCTTGACGAAGGTCGTGCAGGTGAGAACGTAGGCGTACTACTTCGTGGTACTAAGCGTGAAGAAATTGAGCGTGGTCAAATACTCTGTAAGCCAGGTTCGGTTAAGCCGCACACTACGTTTGAAGCTGAAATATATGTGTTGTCCAAAGATGAAGGTGGTCGTCATACGCCATTCTTTAAAGGCTATCGCCCACAGTTTTACTTCCGTACTACGGATGTTACTGGCGCATGTGAATTGCCCGAAGGCGTAGAAATGGTGATGCCTGGTGATAACGTTAAGATGGTGGTTACCTTGATTCACCCGATTGCGATGGAAGACGGTTTACGTTTTGCGATTCGTGAAGGTGGCAGAACTGTAGGAGCGGGTGTTGTTGCTAAAATTATTGAGTAATTATTAATGATAATACGCTGAAATAAGGGCTCTTTTGAGCCCTTATTTTTTGCCTGTCTCTAGGCGATATGATTTATATTTTGCCTAATTGCTTTCTTGTGCTCGGAGGGGTGATGGTGCCATTATCAGTAAAGCTAGCGGAAGGTTGTCATGATAAGTTTTTTGCCCTCCCCCCAACTAACAATATATTTATTGCTGGTTTTTTCATGTTTGCTTCGAAGCCGCCGACTATTGGCCTAATAACCAGTTCTACAATGGGCACCTATATACAAACTCAATTTTTTAAACGTTATTGATCAATGGCTTTTAGCTTAAGTTGGCTGTTCTGTTGATCAATTTGAAACTGAAATTTACGTAAAACATTCATGCCTAAAAGCCCAGATGCGTGCGGGCCTGAAGGGTAGTCAAGAACGGCAATGTCAATATTTTCTAGGATGTGCTCTCCAATTTTAAGTTGCTTAAGGCGGTAAATTTCACCATTGATTTCACCGTTAGCTGTTAGGAAGGTTTGCTTGTCTATGTATGACATGATTGCAGAGGATTTTATCGATTGATAGTAGGTTTTGGTAATGGTGGTTATGGATGCTCCAGTATCTATCAGTAAATCAGTGTCGATGCCAGATAGCTCTACGTTAACAATAAATTGATTGGCTATTTTTTTTAGTGCAATAGAAGTGTCTAGTGAGTCATTCTTATCGGATTGGTTGTCTTCACTTGGTCCTAAGTGTGATTGTAATAGTGTTGAGACCTTTTCTTGCCATTGAGCCGAGGCTGCTAAACTAGTTGCTTCAGCTTTAGCTTGAAACTCATTTTTATTATATAAATATAATTCAATCAGACGGAATTGATTCTTGTCGCTTAGAAGGTCCCTGTCTTTTGCATAAAGGTAGTGTTCTATTAACGTACTCCATTGTTGTTTCCCACTAAAAATTTGGTCGATAAAACCGATAAATTTTTGATATTCAATAGCTATTTTTTGTTTGTCGTTATTCGTGTAGGCATAACCAGACGCTAGTTGAAATGTACTGATGCTTTCATAAAACAAATAGCCGCTAGCCTGATTTTTAGCGAGTAATAACAGCATGTCAGTATCATCATAAAAATCAGCTAAATAGTAATTAATCGCTTCGCTAATACGCGGGTGGTTTGTGGATGGCTGTTTACTTAATTGCTGAATGTGTTGGATCAATAATAGGCGTAAGTTTGCAGCGTTGGTTTCGGAGATGCGCCATACGGTATTATAAAAACTAATCGCCTCCGAATATTGAGCATCTTCTAATAGTTGGGTGAAAAGCGTTGGAAGTGGGAGTGGGTTTTCATCGCGGATGTCACAGCTGGGGGCTTTCTCGCAATTACACTGCGGAGTGATGGGCTCATCGGGCTTACTAAGAGTTAATGCGTCTTCTGTTATAGCGCATGCTTCTATGAATTGTGGGTTGGCGTTAATTTGTTGAGGCGCTTGATTTTTTAGACCAGCGAAATAGCCTAGGCATAAAGCGATTGTTAAGGGTATGAACCATTTCATATTTATTGTTCTAGTCAATTCCAGAGATATTATGGTGGTGGTTGTTCAGTGTAATAAATAGTCGCTGGTGTTGAACCAGTGATTTACATTTGACGTCGACCACTAATCGTATAGTAATTCTTAATGCATCTATAGTGAATTTTTAATGGTAGTGTATAGGCGGCCTTAGATGAGGCTTGTTTATCGAATAAGGTGTTTCCTTATGCATGACTTTTAGGATGAGGTTGTCATATTCTTTGCCACATAAAAAAGCCCCAATGATCAGGGATCATTGGGGCTTTTAATTAAACAAATAAGTGTGAATTATTTATTTTTTGTTGGCTTTACGTTCTTTCTCTTCGGCAATCACTTTCTCAGCGACACTGTTTGGACATGGTAGGTAATGAGCAAATTCCATTGAGAATTGACCGCGACCTGATGTCATTGTACGTAGTGTACCAATATAACCAAACATTTCAGAAAGTGGTACGTCAGCTTTAATGCGCACGCCGGTGATGCCTTTTTCTTGATCCTTGATCATGCCACGACGACGGTTAAGATCACCGATAACGTCACCTACATGGTCATCAGGAGTGTATACATCTACATTCATGATGGGCTCAATCAATTGTGGGCCGGCTTTAGGCATAGATTGACGGAAGGCACCTTTTGCTGCAATTTCAAACGCCACTGCTGATGAATCCACGGCGTGGAAACCACCATCATAAAGCTCGATTTCAACGTCTAATACTGGGAAAGCAGCAAGAGGACCTTCTGCCATCATGCCTTTAAAACCTTTTTCAATGGCGGGGAAAAATTCTTTAGGCACGTTACCACCAACAACCTTTGAGCTAAAGATAAAGCCAGTACCTGGCTCGCCAGGCTTAATTTTATAATCAATTTTACCAAACTGACCCGAACCACCTGATTGTTTTTTATGCGTGTAGCTATCATCAATTTCTTGAGTAATCGTTTCACGATAAGCGACTTGAGGCTGGCCTACGGTTAGCTCAACACCATAAGTACGTTTAAGAATATCTACTTTAATATCTAAGTGAAGCTCGCCCATGCCTCTAAGGATAGTTTCGCCTGAGTCGATGTCGGTCTCAACGTGGAAAGTAGGGTCTTCTGCGACCATTTTACCGATAGCAACGCCCATTTTTTCAGAGCCGCCCTTATCTTTAGGGGTAACGGCAATAGAAATAACGGGTTCAGGGAAAACCATCGCTTCAAGAGTAACGGGGTCTTTCGGATCACATAATGTGTGTCCAGTTTGTACATTCTTCATACCCACAATCGCGATAATGTCACCGGCTTGTGCGCGGCTAATCTCGTTGCGGTCATCGGCATGCATTTCTACCATGCGGCCAATACGTTCAGTTTTACCCGTAAAGGTGTTGAGGATGGACATGCCTTTTTCAAGCACGCCAGAATAAACACGAATAAAGGTAAGAGCGCCAAAGCGATCATCCATAATTTTAAAGGCTAATGCTTTGAACGATGCTTCAGTAGTGACGACGGCGAATTCACCTGTTTCAACACCTTCCTCATCGGTTAATGGCTGCTGCTTTGCTTCTGTTGGGTTAGGTAGGTAGTCAACAACAGCATCTAGTATTAATTGGATGCCTTTGTTTTTAAAGGCTGAGCCACAATAGGTGGGGAAGAAGTCTAGAGCGATAGTGCCTTTACGGACACAGCGCTTAAGCTCTTCAATAGTAGGTTCTTCACCATCCATATAAGACATCATTATGTCATCGTCTTGGTCAACAACGGTTTCAATCAGTTTTTCACGGTATTCAGCGACTTGATCAACCATGTCGGCAGGAATATCAACAATTTCAAAGTTCTCAGGTAAACCTGTGTCATCCCAAACAAACGCTTTTTGGGTTAGTAGGTCAACAACGCCGACAAATTCTTCTTCGCGTCCAATGGGTAGCGTCATAACGACTGGGTTTGCTCCGAGTACTTTCTCAACTTGCCCCACTACACGTAAAAAGTCTGCACCCATACGGTCTAGTTTGTTAACAAAGATGATGCGGGCCACTTCAGAGTCATTCGCATAGCGCCAGTTAGTTTCTGACTGAGGTTCAACACCACCAGATCCACAGAATACGCCGACACCACCGTCTAATACTTTTAGTGAGCGGTAAACTTCTACTGTGAAATCAACGTGTCCTGGTGTATCAATGATGTTGAAGCGGTGATCTTTCCAGAAACAAGTAGTTGCTGCAGACTGAATAGTAATCCCACGCTCTTGTTCTTGATCCATAAAGTCAGTAGTCGCCGCGCCATCATGCACTTCGCCGGTCTTATGGATTTTACCCGTGAGCTTTAGAATGCGTTCTGTTGTAGTGGTCTTGCCCGCATCAACGTGGGCAAAGATACCAATATTTCTGTAATGGGATAAATCAGTCATGTGAATTACTCGTTGGTTTTGCTGGTTTACTGTGTAAATGAATTTGGTCAAAAATAGCGCGGCATTATATAGCAAGAGCGACCTTTTGTTGAGGAAAAATACAAAAATAGCGTGTTTACACTTGAATAAAATGGAATGGGGGGGGTCGAGGGCTAAATAAGGGCTTTTACCTTGCTTTTTTTATCAAGTCGGCTGCTTATCTGTGCGCTTAATGCAGCGCTATCACTATCGCGAAAAACCCATATGCAGCGCAAAGTGTATCTATGCTGATAGCATGAGTTGAATCCGTGCTTTGCGTTGTTTGGGTGTTAGTAAAATGGTAATGGTAATTTTAGTCATCATGTTGTGTTGATCTAACTGGGATTTGTAAGGTGCGTTTTATGTATATCAGTCCCTTTTTTTATTGCCTTATAATCTTATAGTGAAGTTGTTATTGGTAAACGTATGGTTTTATAGTGGTAGGTCGCGAATAACGCATGATGTAATGGAGATGTAACACTCTTATGCAGCAATTTCAGCGTGAACAAGCAGTGCTTGATTCTATGAGTGCTAATACAGTGTTGATCGATCAGCAGGGTGAGATATTAGTTGCCAATGCTGCTTGGAATAAATTTACACAGGTCAATGCAGGTCATCAGGATAAGTGTGGTGCGGGCAACAATTATATCGCAGTCTGTCAGGGAGATGGACACACAAAAAAAATACGTGATGGCATAAAACAAGTGCTGACGGGTGAAATGCCTAAGTTTGAGCTCTGCTACCCTTGCCATAGCGAGAAGGAGAAGCGTTGGTATTCTGTTACGGCAATGCCCTACCTATGTGATCAAGACAATGTACGCGCGTTAATTAGTCATCATAATGTGACTAAGTTTGTAAAGCATCAGCACATTGCTGAAACACGGGAAAATCTTTATAGCTCGGTGATTAATTCATTGATGGAGGGTGTTTTAATCCAAGACCAGCGGGGTCGAATTGAAACCTGTAATCAAGCCGCTGAGTTATTGCTGGGTTTATCTAGAGCCAGCATGGAAGAAGCAAGCTCAATAGTGCCTTTGCAGCAGATGTGGCGGCAAGATGGTCAGCCATTTCATGTAGATGATTACCCTCCAATCGTGGCATTACAAACGGGGCAAGCGGTGTGTAATATCATTGTTGGATTGGGTGATGATCAGCATGTGCTGACGTGGCTAAAGGTAAGTTCCCAGCCTATTTTTGAAGCTCCTGACAGTCTACAGCCTTCTGCCATAGTGACTACCTTAGTCTCCGTCACAGAAGAATTACACCAAAATCAACAATTACGCGAGTTGAGTTCACGCTTTGATTTAGCCATTAGTTGCGCGGGTATTGGTGTATGGGATTGGTGTATAGATGATGGTCATCTTATCTGGGATGATAATATGTTTGCACTCTATCGCGTAGAGCGCAATGATTATAGTGATGTTTACAAACTTTGGCGTCAGTGTGTTCACCCTGATGATATAGCATCAGTTGAGCGACAATTACAGTTGTGCTTGCAAACTAACATTCCTTTCGAGCAAGATTATCGCATACGCTGGCCAGATAATTCGGAGCGTGTGATTCGGCCTTTTGCTATCGTCCATCACGACTCGAGAGGTAAGCCAGTCCGTATGGTGGGTGTTAATCAGGACGTTACCGAGCTAAGTTTAGCGCAGCAAGTGTTAAGTGAAAGCCAAAACCGATTGCAATTGTTGGTACATAACTTACCTGTTGGTGCAGTCTATCTCGAGGGTGATCGCGTGTTGATGAATGCAGCGGCAGTGACCATGACGGGATATCTGCAGAGCGAAATTGCTTCTGTGTCTGAATGGTTTGAGATGCTGTTGGGAGAGCAAGCGGTAGATGTGTTTAAGCAATATCATAGAGATCGTAATGCGGCTTTTCCAGTTAAGCGTAGTTACGAGTACCGGCACAAAAATGGAGAACAACGTTGGCTTGAGTTTGATGGTTTTATTTATGAGGGTGGTGAAGCCTGGATTGTGGTCGATATTACCGAGCGTAAAAATACAGAGGGTAAGTTGGAGCGCTTGGCTTTTTTCGATTCTCTCACACAGCTACCTAATCGTTCGAATTTTGAAACAGCATTAAATAAAGCCTTGTTTAATGCTGAGCGTCACAACTTAAATTTTGCGCTATTGCTGCTGGATATGGATCAGTTTAAGCGTATTAACGACACCTATGGGCATCCCATAGGTGATAAGTTATTAGTCTTGTTCAGTGAGCGCTTGAAAAAGCGTTTGCGTGAGGGGGATATAGTGGCTCGTTTAGGCGGAGATGAATTTATTGTTTTGGTTCAAAATATTAAGGCGTCAACTGAAATTGCTAAGCTGGCACAATGTTTAATTGCTGAGTTACAGGCGCCTTATGACATCGAGAATGATTTTAAAGTCACTGTGTCTGTCAGTATCGGTATTAGTCTTTATCCCTCTCATGCAAAAGACAGTATGCGCTTGTTGCGTAATGCGGATACGGCTATGTATTTAGCTAAAGCGAAAGGGCGCAATACCTACCGCTTTTATTCTGAGGATCTAACGGATGCGGTTGAAAAGCGCATGGCAATTGAAAACCAATTGCGTAAGGCGATACAGCTAAAGCAGTTCTTTGTTTGTTATCAGCCATTATTCGATACCGTGACAGGTTTAGTAGTGGGGGCTGAGGCGTTAATACGCTGGCAATACCAGCAAAATTATATATTGCTGCCAGAGGAATTTATTTTTATTGCAGAAGAGTTGGGTTTGATGGATTCGGTCGGCGAGTGGGTTTTACAGCAGGCTTGCGAGGATATGGCGCGTTGGCTTAAGGCGGGTTTTTCACTTGCTAAGGTGTCGATTAACCTTTCATCGTCTCAATTTGAAAGTGGTAATCTATCAACAGTGATACTTAATCATTTAGAAGCGGCACAATTACCGGCTGAGTGTTTGGAAATTGAGATAACGGAAAATACATTGCTATCTCAAAGTGATGAGGTGGAAAAGGTGGCTTCTCGTTTACAGCCTAGGGGGGTGAGTTTTTCCATCGATGATTTTGGTGCTGGATATTCTTCACTGGCGTATCTTAAGCGTTCTTGTTTTGATCGAATTAAAATAGACCGTAGTTTTATTGCTCAGATACCACAAGATGAAGATGGTGTTCAACTGGTAAATACCATTATCAATATGGGCCATAATTTGGGTTTTTCTGTGGTTGCTGAGGGTGTTGAGACACAGCAGCAGCTGGACTTTTTGCGTGACCTATCCTGTGATGCCTGTCAGGGTTTTCTGCTTGGCGAGCCTATGTTGGCTTGTCAGTTTGAGGGTTTGTTGAGTGATGCTTCACCACCGGTGGTATTAAATAAAAGCTTGAAGGTTTAGTGTTTTTTGGTGTGACTGTTTGCGCCGACTTTTTTGTTGATGCCTGCATCTCAGGCCTAGAAAATAAAAAGTTATCGGTATCAATTTAGCGCTATTTATTGGCAGTGGTGTATACATATTATTTTTTTGAGCTTATTGTTGGAAATTTATTGTGAGATTAATCAGTAAGGGTTGTCTGCATGAATATTGATGTAGGGTATAAATTATTGATGGTTGAGGATTCAACTATTGATAGGCGTGTTTATAATCGCTTGTTGGCAAATACATCGTTAATATTTACGCTTATCGTTGAGGCGCCGAGTATTGCCGATGCCGTTGAAGCAATGAAAGCGGATGATTTTGATGTTGTCTTAGTAGATTACTGTCTTCCTGATGGCAATGGTCTAGAGTTTACGCAGCGGCTGAATGTTGACATGTTGAGTCGGCCATTGGCTATTATCGCATTAACCTCACATCATGAACAAAAATTGGCTGTTGAGTGGATGAAGGGTGGCGCCCATGATTTCCTGGTTAAAGAAAAAATATCTCCTAAGGCGTTAGAGCATGCATTGCGTCAAGCGATGGAAAAAGCCTACCTGCAGCATGAAGTTTCCTTTATGGCTACCCATGATAGTTTAACGCAAGCGGTGAACCGACGTTGCTTGGTTGATCGTTTACAGTTGGCGATTAATAGTCATGCACGCGACGGTGCTTGTTTTAGTGTGATCTACATTGATATTGATCGCTTTAAATTCATCAATGATAACTATGGTCATAGCGTTGGTGATGAGATGTTGGTGACGATGGTGGAGCGGGTGAAATCGGTTGTTCGTGTGAATGATACCATTGGTCGGCTCGGAGGCGATGAGTTCTTATTGATCATTGAAAATACCAATACGATAAATATTGAATATATATTACAGAAAATTTTAATCTCTATGGAAGAGACACCGGTCATTGATGGGCAGGAAATTCCTTTCACTATATCCTTGGGGGTGGCTGCTTTCCCTAGTGCGGGTCATACGCCTTCGGTGTTGATCTCAGCTGCAGATCAGGCGTTGTTCGAGGTAAAGCGCAGCGGTCGTGCGGGTTACTTGCATTTTAATGAAGCGCTTTATCAGCGTTTTCGTCGGCAGATATGTATTGATCGTATGCTTGCGGTAGCGATTAAAAAAGGTGAGTTGTCGATTGTTGCCCAGCCAATTTTATGTGCCCAGTCGTTGGCTATTCGGCGTTTTGAAATGTTGACGCGTTGGGAAAGTAAAATATTGGGATCTATTAGCCCCAGTGAATTCATCCCAAGATTAAAGAATCTCAGTTTACAAGGCCAGTTTACTCAATGGTTATTGGATGCGACGCTGGCACAATTCGCCCAGTTGTATGCCGTTGATTCTGATTTGAAGGTGGCGATTAACTTTTCAGTTCAAGCCTTGTTAAATACTAATTTTATCGAATTGCTTAGTGAAAAATTAACTACAAATAAAATACCGGCTAGTGCGGTAGAGTTGGAAATTATAGAAACCGATTTAATGGAAAATTTTGAGGTGATGATTACGCAACTCCATCTGTTGCGTGATATGGGTGTGAGTATTGCCATTGATGATTTTGGGGCGGGTTATTCTAGTTTTCGCTATCTGGCAGATTTGCCCATTGATACCGTAAAAATCGATCAAAAATTTCTTATCGATGTGCCCGAGAATCAGCGCCATTGTGAGGTGATTGATGGCATTATGGCCCTGTGTCATCGCTTAAAGTTAAGCGTGGTGACCGAGGGTGTAGAAACCGAGGGGCAGCTTGAGTTTATGCGTACCCATGAGACGCAATTGATTCAGGGGTTTTTTATTGGTGAGCCGCATCCCTTGAGTTATTATCTACACGTAATAACTGTGGCGTCGAGTACAGGGGGCATATCTTCTTCCTCAATGGCTTGATGGTTTTTTGTATTCTGTTCGCAGTAATAGAGTGCTTCGTTGATCAGCGATAGGGAGCCTAGCCGGCCAAAGAGCCTCGTTGTCTCGCCAGAATGGTGCCCTCGGCGAGGTCAAAGCACCATTAGTCGGCAATAGGGTGTACAGGTGTCCGAGCTTTAAATTCCCAAGCATTATTTATTATTCTCCCCCAGACAAAGCTCCCAATGCTAGAGATAATACAGTCAAGGCTGTGGTTGTGTGGCCTGAGACGTCGCGCTTTATTTTTTGTGTTGCGATGACTTGACCCGATTAAAGAACATGGCTTTGGCTTTGGCTTTGGCGTTGTTTGGCTGGCTGCTAGTGGCTGTAGGAATTATCGGTGTGTGTTTGCAGATTTCCTTGGCAATAATGAAAGGTATTATTAGTGTAGAGATATAATTCATGACTGGGTGCATGAGTGTCACCTATTCCCGTATTGTTAGTAAATTAGGGATGGAATGCGAAGTTATAGTGGATATAAGGCAAAGTCTTAAAGTTTTAGGGGGTCACTATGGCGGAGTATTTACATGCAGATCGCCATGGTGTTGTTTATATTCTCGAGGGTCAATGACCGAGCATCGAGGTGATGCAGCAAGACGTGTTAAGTTGCGATACGCGGGATGAGGGCTTAGATACGGTGCATTGAATAGAAAACACCTCGGGTAAGCCCTGCGTTATTATCGCGGTAGACTTGGTGGTTAAGAATTAAGGGGCTAAGTCTCTTGCAAAAGCTCTGTCACACAGACGGTGGAAGAGTTTTTGTGTGTGTTTACTGTATTGTGGATGAGGTAATTGTCGTATGCCTATTGTTTTTCTTTGCGCTAAGCCAAAAAGGCCCACTATTTCGGACGAAGGTTTATTTATATGGATATTCTATCAATTAAATCAATATAACGGTTGACGACCTACCCCCTCATCCATATAATCACGCCTCCATTTTACAGGGGTATGTCTAAAGGCAGCCGGCTGTAATCGTTCTTTAAGATTGTTGGAGTTTAGTTGCAATGCAGAGTCAGCGTATTCGTATTCGTTTAAAAGCATTCGATCACAAGTTGATCGATACGTCCACGCAGGAAATTGTCGAAACTGTTCGTCGTACCGGCGCACAAGTGAGAGGTCCGATTCCTTTGCCGACTCGTAAAGAGCGTTTTACTATATTGGTTTCACCGCATGTCAATAAAGATGCGCGAGATCAATATGAAATTCGTACGCACAAGCGCTTGTTGGATATCGTTGAGCCGACCGAGAAAACTGTTGATGCACTAATGAAGCTAGATTTAGCGGCGGGTGTTGAAGTGCAGATTTCTTTAGGTTAATACCTTAGGTTAGGATTTAGCGATTAGTGATATATAGGCAGTTCGCTGTTTATGTATAGAAGCAACTGAACACCAAGCATGGCTCATCATTGCACTTGTTTAATTCAAGGGTGAGTCTTGTGTAACGCTCTGAAATGGGCGGCCATAGCGGGTCCTTTTTTGTCTTTAGCGGCAATAAGGTGAATAGCCCCGTACACTGAGAGGGTAGTATAATGACGATAGGTCTCGTCGGTCGCAAAAGCGGCATGACACGTATATTCGCAGAAGATGGTGCATCTATTCCGGTTAGTGTAATCGAAGTGGATCCGAATCGAATCACGCAGGTTAAGAGCGTAGAAACCGACGGTTATAACGCAGTTCAGGTTACCGTAGGGTCTCGCCGCGCCTCGCGCGTCACAAAGTCCGCAGCAGGACATTTTGCTAAAGCTAATACTGAAGCCGGTCGCGGTGTTTGGGAGCTTCGCAATGACGCAGAAGAAAATTTTGAAGTGGGCGGTGAAATCACTGTCTCAACATTTGAAATTGGTCAAAAAGTTGATGTAACTGGTACCTCTAAAGGTAAAGGTTTTGCTGGTGGCGTAAAGCGTTGGAATTTTGCAATGCAAGACGCAACTCACGGTAACTCTATATCTCACCGTGCACCAGGTTCAATTGGTCAGTGTCAAACACCAGGTCGTGTATTTAAAGGCAAGAAGATGGCGGGTCATATGGGTGCTGAGCAAGTCACCATACAGACGCTGGAAGTTGTTGGTGTGGATGTTGAGCGCAATGTATTGCTAATTAAAGGTGCCATACCAGGCGCTCCAGGTGGCGATGTTATTGTACGTCCGGCTGTTAAAGTAAAGACTAAGGCCTAAGGGGAGATATGATGGAATTAAGTATATCAACACCCAAAGGCGCTAAAGGTACTGTGGAAGTATCTGAGCTGTCTTTTGGTAAAGAATTTAATCAAGATTTAGTGCATCAAGCGGTTGTTGCTTATCAAGCGGCGTCGCGTCAGGGTACTAAAGCACAGAAAAATCGTGCTGCAGTTTCTGGCGGTGGTGCTAAGCCTTGGGCGCAAAAAGGTAGTGGTCGTGCTCGTGCAGGTACTTCGCGTAGTCCGATTTGGCGTAGCGGTGGTGTAACATTTGCTGCTCAGCCACGTAACTACGAACAAAAAATTAACAGAAAGATGTATCGTGCTGCTATGCGTTGCATTTTGTCTGAGTTGGCTCGTCAGGATCGTTTGCTAGTGATTGAAGGTATCGAGTTGGATGCGCCAAAAACTAAGGGTTTAATTACTTATTTAGCGCAATATGATGTTGCTGAAGCGTTAATCGTTACTGAAGAAGTTAATGTTAATTTGTATCTGGCTTCACGTAACCTGCATAAGGTTGATGTGATCGATGCTCAAGGTGTTAATCCTTTAAGTTTGGTAGCTTTCGACAAGGTGATCATCACTGTCGATGCGCTGAAGAAAGTTGAGGAGTCATTAGCATGAGTCAGTCATATCAAGAGCGTTTATATAAAGTGTTGTTAGGGCCGGTTGTTTCTGAAAAAGCAGCAGCGGCAGCGGAGTCGGCTAACCAAGTGGTATTTAAAGTGTTAGTGACTGCGACTAAGGCAGAAATTAAAGCATCTATAGAAAAGTTATTTGATGTCAGCGTGATAAACGTTAAGACATTAAGAGTTAAGGGTAAAACTAAGCGTACACGTCATGGTCTTGGCCAGCGTAGCGATTGGAAAAAAGCCTATGTTCGTTTGGCCGAAGGTCAAGACATTGACTTCGCGGCAACAGAGTAAGGGGATATAAAATGGCAGTTGTAAAACGTAAACCAACGTCCGCCGGTCGCCGCTTTGTTGTTAGTGTCGTAACCCCGGACTTGCACAAAGGTGCGCCATATGCACCGTTGTTAGAAAAAAAATCAAAAAGTGGTGGTCGTAATAATAATGGTCGCATTACTACTCGCCATATAGGCGGTGGTCATAAGCAGCATTATCGGCTGGTCGACTTTAAGCGTAATAAAGATGGTATTCCGGCGACAGTTGAGCGCATTGAATATGATCCAAATCGCACGGCACATATTGCATTGGTATGTTATGCCGATGGCGAGCGCCGCTACATCATCGCTCCAAAAGGTGTTTCTGCAGGTGATAAGATTGAGTCAGGTGAAGCAGCGGCGATTAAGCCGGGCAACACTTTGCCAATACGTAATATCCCTGTAGGTAGTACGATTCACTGTGTTGAATTGAAGCCTAGTAAAGGTGCTCAGATCGCGCGTTCAGCGGGTACTTCGGTGCAGCTGGTAGCCCGTGAAGGTACTTACGCAACTCTACGTTTGCGTAGTGGTGAAATGCGCAAGGTGCTCTCCGAGTGTCGTGCGACTATAGGTGAAGTGTCTAATGGAGAGCATGGTTTGCGTTCATTGGGTAAAGCAGGTGCTTCGCGCTGGCGTGGTGTTCGTCCAACTGTTCGCGGTGTTGCGATGAACCCAGTTGATCACCCGCATGGTGGTGGTGAAGGTCGTACGTCCGGTGGTCGTCATCCGGTTAGTCCATGGGGTACGCCAACTAAGGGTTATAAAACTCGTAGTAATAAGCGTACAGATAAAATGATTGTTCGTCGTCGCGGTAAGAAGTAATTAGCGTTTCGACTTGTAAAGACAGTTAAGCAGATTAAGAGGAAAGAACAGTGCCACGTTCTCTGAAAAAAGGTCCATTCATCGATCTTCACTTGTTGAAGAAAGTTGAAACAGCGGCTGAAAAAAATGACCGTCGCCCGATCAAAACTTGGTCGCGCCGCTCAATGATTCTCCCTAATATGGTAGGTCTGACCATCGCTGTTCATAACGGTCGTCTACATGTGCCAGTATTGGTTAATGAAGAAATGGTGGGTCACAAGTTAGGTGAGTTTGCGGGAACGCGAACTTATAAAGGCCACGTCGCTGATAAAAAAGCGAAGCGTTAAGGGGTTGATGATGGAAGTAGCAGCAAAATTAAGTGGTGCGCGATTATCAGCTCAAAAAGCTCGCTTGGTTGCCGATCAAATTCGCGGCAAGCATGTTGAAGAAGCGCTAGACCTTTTGACTTTTAGTAAGAAGAAAGGTGCGGAAATCATTAAGAAGGTATTGGAAAGTGCTATTGCGAATGCAGAGCAGAATGAAGGTGCTGATGTTGATGAGTTACGAGTATCAACAATTTTTGTTGATGAAGGCATGACAATGAAGCGTATCCGTCCACGTGCTAAAGGCCGTGCTGACAGGATTTTAAAGCGTAGTTGTCATATTACAGTTAAAGTCGCCGACTAATAGAGAGCGAACGATATGGGTCAGAAAGTACATCCAACGGGTATTCGTCTAGGTATTGTTAAGAAACATACTTCGACGTGGTATGCGAACAGTAGTGATTATGCAGATAAGTTTCATGCTGATCTCAGTGTTCGTAAATATATTGAAACCAAGCTAGCCAGTGCGTCTGTTAGTCGAGTTGATATTGAGCGTCCAGCCAATACAGCGAAGATAACCATTCATACTGCTCGTCCAGGTATCGTTATTGGTAAAAAAGGTGAGGATGTTGAAAAGCTGCGTAATGAAGTGGCTAAGATTATGGGTGTTCCTGTCCATATCAACATTGAAGAAATTCGTAAGCCAGACCTTGACGCAAAGTTAGTTGCTGAGGGTGTCGCCAATCAATTGGAACGTCGAGTGATGTTTCGTCGCGCTATGAAGCGTGCGGTACAAAATGCGATGCGCCAAGGTGCTCAGGGTATCAAGATTCAGGTAGGTGGACGTTTAGGCGGTGCAGAGATTGCTCGTTCTGAATGGTATCGTGAAGGTCGTGTACCTTTGCATACGCTACGCGCTGACATTGATTACTCAACAGCAGAAGCGGCAACTACTTATGGCATTATCGGTGTCAAGGTATGGATATTCAAGGGTGAAGTTATTGGTGGCGTTGTTGACGCGGAACCAGCACCTAAAAAGAAAAACTCAAAAGCCAAATAGGCCAATAGGGTAGGGTTACGCAAATGTTGCAACCAAAGCGTACGAAATTTCGCAAAATGATGAAAGGCCGCAATCGCGGTTTGGCACTTCGAGGCTCTAAAGTGAGCTTCGGTGAGTTCGGTTTAAAGGCAGTGGGTCGTGGTCGACTTACCGCTCGTCAAATTGAGGCTGCACGTCGTGCAATGACTCGTCACATTAAACGTGGCGGTAAAATCTGGATTCGTGTATTTCCAGATAAGCCTATTACCAGTAAACCTTTAGAGGTTCGTCAGGGTAAGGGTAAAGGTAACGTAGAATATTGGGTGGCTCAAATTCAGCCTGGTAAAGTGTTGTATGAAATGGATGGTGTTAGTGAAGAGCTAGCCCATGAAGCATTTGCACTTGCATCAGCTAAATTGCCAATTAAAACAACAATTGTTAAACGTTCGGTGATGTGATGAAAGCAACAGATCTTCGTGAAAAAACAGCTGAAGAGCTTAATGCTGACTTGCTGTCTACATTAGAATCGCAATTCAAGTTGCGTATGCAGGCATCATCTGGTCAGCAGGTTCAAACACACCTGTTTAAACAAAACCGTCGTGATGCAGCTCGCATTAAGACGATCTTGAAAGAAAAGGCAGGTAAGTAACCCATGGTTCAGGTAAAGAAAGAAGCTCGTACCGTATCAGGTAAAGTGGTTAGCGATAAAATGGATAAAACCATCACTGTATTAATTGAACGTCGTGTGAAACACCCGATCTACGGTAAGTACATGAGTAAATCCTCTAAGCTAAAAGCGCATGATGAAGAAAATACATGCAACATTGGTGATGTGGTTACAATTGCTGAGTCTCGTCCATTGTCTAAGACTAAGACATGGGCTTTAGTTAACATAGAAGAGCGCGCTTCACAGATCTAATTTCTGTGTAAATGTAGAAGTTTCGGAGACGGGCAATGATTCAAACACAATCCTATTTAGATGTTGCAGACAATAGTGGTGCACGTCGAGTTATGTGTATTAAAGTGCTGGGCGGTTCACATCGTCGTTATGCGCGTGTTGGCGACATTATTAAAGTTACTGTTAAGGAAGCAATTCCACGCGGTAAAGTTAAAAAAGGTCAGGTAATGAACGCAGTAGTGGTTCGCACTAGAAGTGGTGTTCGTCGTAGTGACGGCTCGCTGATTAAGTTCGATGACAATGCAGCGGTTATTTTAAATGCACAAAATGCACCTATCGGTACACGTATTTTTGGGCCTGTAACGCGCGAGTTACGTGGCGAAAAATTCATGAAGATTATTTCTTTGGCTCCTGAAGTATTGTAATCAATACTGAAATAGTTGAAGAGTAGAGGATAGAGTAATGCGCAAGATTAAGAGTGACGACGAAATAATTGTTATTGCTGGCCGTGATAAAGGCAAGCGTGGCAAAGTTGTTAAAATATTAAAAGACGAGCGTCTGATTGTTTCTGGTGTTCAGATGGTTAAAAAGCACCAGAAGCCAAATCCGCAGGCGGGTGTACAGGGCGGTATAATTGAAATGGAAGCGCCAATTCAAATCTCGAATGTTGCGATTTTCAATCCATCTACAGAGAAGGCAGATCGCGTTGCATTTAAAATTCTTGAAGACGGTCAGAAGATCCGCGTTTTCAAATCTAATGGCGAAGCTGTAGACGCTTAATTGGTGACAATTAATCACTCCAGAATCGTTTAGACGTTATTGATACGGTATATAAAAATGGCTAGTTTGAAAAAACTTTACAAACAAGAGCTTGCTCCTAAGATACAGCAAGAGCTAAGTTTGAAAAATGTAATGGAAATTCCACGCATTACTAAAATCACTCTGAATATGGGTGTTGGTGAAGCGATTGGTGATAAAAAAGTACTCGAGCATGCAGTAAAAGATTTAGAGCAAATCGCAGGCCAAAAAGTGGTCGTGACTAAAGCGCGTAAATCTATTGCTGGTTTTAAAGTGCGTGAAGATTGGCCTGTTGGCTGTAAAGTGACATTGCGTCAAGAGCGTATGTACGAATTTTTAGAGCGCCTAGTTGCGATCTCTATTCCTCGTATTCGTGACTTTCGCGGCATAAGCCCGAAGCAGTTTGATGGCAAGGGTAACTTTTCAATGGGTGTGACAGAGCAAATCATTTTCCCAGAAATTGAATATGATAAAATTGATAAGCTACGTGGTCTTGATATTTGCATTACCACAACAGCGCGTAACGATGATGAAGGCCGAGCATTATTAAAAGCCTTCAACTTTCCGTTTAAAGCTTAAGGGTAGAATTAGTTATGGCAAAGAAATCAATGATAGCGCGTGAAGCAAAGCGTACCGCTACAGTGGCGAAGTTTGCAGAAAAGCGTAAAGCGCTAAAAGCAATCGTTGTTAACCCAACAGCTTCAGAAGAAGAAATTTGGGAAGCGCAGCAGAACTTGCAAAAGCTGCCTCGCGATGCGAGTCCTTCACGTCAACAACGTCGTTGTCGTATAACTGGTCGCCCACATGCGGTATATCGCAAGTTTGGGTTGTGTCGTAACAAATTACGTGAAGCCGCCATGCGTGGTGATGTACCAGGCTTGGTTAAGGCCAGCTGGTAAACGGAGTAGATTACTATGAGTATGCAAGATCCTATAGCAGATATGTTAACCCGCATTCGTAATGCACAGTTGGTTGGCAAAACAGAAGTCACAATGCCTTCTTCTGGCTTGAAAGCTAGTTTGGCAAAAGTGTTAGAAGAAGAAGGTTATGTCGGTAAACAGTCCCTTTCAGGTGATGTTAAGCCACAACTAACCATCGAATTGAAGTATTTTGAAGGCAAGCCAGTAATTGCTGAGATATCTCGTGTGAGTCGTCCAGGATTGCGTAGCTATTCGGGTAAAGATGGTTTGCCATCGGTGCGTTCGGGTTTAGGTGTTGCTCTTATTTCTACAAGTAAAGGTGTTATGACTGATCGCGCTGCACGTGCTGCCGGTATTGGTGGTGAAGTGCTTTGTACGGTCTTTTAATTACCGTTTTTATTTGGCTTTTTTAAAGAAAGTTTATTTTTAGAGAAAAATTATGTCACGTATTGCAAAAAGTCCCGTTGAAGTGCCTGCAGGCGTTGAAGTGAAGCTTGAAGGCCAAGATATTAGCGTTAAAGGCAAAAATGGCTCAATGGCGTTAGCTATTCATCACGATGTTGAAGTTAAGCAAGAAGAAAATGTACTGACTTTCGCGCCTAGAAATAGTGCGAAGAAATCAGGTGCGCTAGCGGGTACTACTCGCGCCTTGGTTAACAACATGGTGTTTGGTGTTAGTACAGGTTTTGAAAGAAAATTAATTTTGAACGGTGTTGGTTATCGTACCAAAATGGTAGGAAATACATTAAACCTAACACTAGGTTTCTCGCATGATGTGAATTATGAATTACCTGAAGGTGTTAAAGCATCAACACCATCACAAACTGAAATTGTACTAACGGGTGCTGATAAGCAGTTGTTAGGTCAGGTAGCTTCAGATATCCGTGCTTTTCGTCCGCCAGAACCTTATAAAGGTAAAGGTGTGCGTTACGCTGATGAACATGTTCGTCGTAAAGAAGCGAAGAAAAAATAACTAGCTGTTTAAAATAGCTAGTTGATAAAGAAAAGAATTGCTAGGAATTACAGGGCAAACCTATGAATAGTAAAAAACAGTCTCGACTACGTCGCGCGCGTCGTGCTCGAGCCAAAATTCGTGAGTTAAGAGTTGATCGTTTGTGCATTAATCGCACGCCACGTCATATCTATGCTCAAATCATTGCCGCTGATGGTGGTAACGTGATTGCTAGTGCTTCAACACTGGATAAAGACCTACGCTCAGGAGCAACAGGTAATGCTGAAGCTGCTAAAGCGGTAGGTGAGTTAATTGCTGAACGTGCAAAAGCAGCGGGTGTATTAAAAGTTGCTTTCGATCGTAGCGGTTTTAAATACCACGGTCGCGTAAAATCACTAGCTGATGCTGCGCGTGCAGGCGGATTGGAATTTTAAAGGTTAAATCATGGCTCAATTTAAAAAAGACGATGCTAACAGCGAAGGCCTAGAAGAAAAATTAGTTCAGGTCAATCGTGTTGCTAAAACAGTAAAAGGTGGTCGTATCTTCGGCTTTACAGCACTCACCGTTGTTGGTGACGGTAATGGTCGTGTTGGTTTTGGTCGCGGTAAAGCACGTGAAGTACCTGCTGCCATTCAAAAAGCAATGGAAGCGGCACGTCGCAATATGATTCAAGTCGAATTGAATGGCGATACCCTTCAGTATGCTACTAAAGGTCGACATGGCGCATCAAAAGTCTATATGCAGCCTGCTTCCCAAGGTACCGGTGTTATTGCTGGCGGTGCGATGCGTGCTGTGCTAGAAATTGCTGGCGTACAGAATGTATTAGCAAAATGTTATGGCTCAACCAATCCAGTGAATGTTGTTCGTGCAACTTTCAACGCATTGGGAGCAATGAAATCACCAGAGCAGGTTGCTGCGAAACGTGGTAAATCAGTAGAAGATATTCTGAATTAATTCGAATATATTGAACACGAGTTATGTAGAATAACTCGTTACGTAATAGGTCGAGACTTATCATGGCTAAGAAAACAGTAAAAGTGACACAACTAAAAAGTTCTGCAAAGCGCCTGCCTAATCATAAAGCATGTATTGCAGGTTTAGGTTTGCGTCGTATCGGTCACAGCGTTGTAGTAGAAGATACTCCTTCGGTTCGTGGCATGATTAATAAAGTACATTATCTAATCAAAGTAGAGGGTGTGTGATATGCGTTTAAATACATTGGCTCCTGCCCCAGGTAGTACGAGCAACAAAAAACGAGTAGGCCGTGGTATTGGTAGTGGCACGGGTAAAACCTGTGGTCGCGGTCATAAAGGTCTAAAGTCTCGCTCTGGCGGATCAGTTAGACCGGGTTTCGAGGGTGGTCAAATGCCTTTGCAGAAACGTCTACCAAAGTTTGGTTTTACTTCACGTGTGGGTCTTATCTCTGCCGAGGTTCGCCTTGGTGAATTAAATAAAGTGGATGCTGCAGTGATTGATATTGAAGCACTTCGCGAAGCGGGTTTAATTACCGCAAATATTAAACGTGCGAAAGTTTTTCTTTCTGGCGAATTAATTAAGGCCGTTACCATTAAAGGTCTTGCCGTCACTAAAGGCGCTAAAGCAGCAATTGAAGCTGCTGGTGGAAAAATAGAAGAGTAAGGTTTTTATGGCTGCACCAGGTGGTTTGTTTGGAAATCAAAAAGGGTTGGGCGAGCTTTGGGCTCGTCTGCGTTTTCTTTTTTTAGCGATTATTGTTTACCGTGTTGGTACGCATATCCCTGTTCCAGGAATAGATCCTGAACGAATTGCTGCTTTGTTTGAGCAAAACGAAGGGACGATTATCGGTTTGTTCAATATGTTTTCGGGCGGTGCGCTTGAACGTATGAGTATTTTAGCCCTAGGGATCATGCCGTATATTTCTGCCTCTATTATTATGCAGCTAATGACAGCAGTAACGCCTTCGCTAGAGCAGCTTAAGAAAGAAGGTGATGCAGGCCGTCGTAAGATCAGCCAGTACACACGTTACCTGACTATTCTTTTGGCATTAGTCCAAGGCTCAGCAATGTCAGTAGGCCTAGCTTCTCAGGGCTTAGCTTATGATCCGGGGGCATTGTTTATCTTTGTCGCGGTGACTTCATTAGTCACTGGCGCCGTATTTATGATGTGGCTTGGTGAGCAAGTAACCGAGAAAGGTATTGGCAACGGTATTTCAATGCTGATTTTTGCAGGTATTGTTGCAGGTTTGCCAAGTGCAGTGGGCCAAGCATTTGAAAGTTCTCAGCAGGGTGATTTAAATATCCTTTTGTTGCTAGGTATACTGTTTATTTTGTTAGCACTTGTCTGGTTTGTAGTACGTGTTGAGCGTGGTCAGCGTCGAATTACCGTTAATTATGCGAAACGCCAACAAGGTAAAAAGGTGTATGCAGCACAAAGCTCGCATTTACCGCTTAAAGTGAATATGGCGGGTGTTATTCCTGCTATCTTCGCTAGCTCTTTATTATTATTTCCGCAGTCCATTGCTTCATGGTTAGGTGGTGGTGAGGGTGGTACTAGTGAATTCTTACAGGAATTCGCTTTGGCTTTAGGGCCTGGACAACCGCTAAACTTTATTTTGTTTGCGACATTAATTATTTTCTTCTGCTTCTTTTATACAGCATTGATGTATAACCCAAAAGAAGTGGCAGATAATTTGAAAAAATCAGGTGCTTATATCCCAGGGATTCGTCCTGGCGAGCAGTCTGCAAAGTACATCGATAGTGTGTTAACCCGTTTGACGGTAGTTGGTTCGCTATATATGGCAGCGGTATGTTTGATGCCCCAATTCATTATTGTGGCAACTAGCATCCCGTTTTATTTAGGTGGTACATCATTATTGATTGTTGTTGTTGTGTTGATGGATTTTATGTCTCAAGTTCAGTCACACTTAATGTCTAGTCAATATGATTCACTAATGAAAAAATCGAACTTAAAAGGCTATGGCGGCGGTGTTTAACCGCGCCATTGTGAATTGATTTAGAAACATTGAGGACAATATGAAAGTTCGCGCTTCAGTAAAGAAAATTTGTCGTAACTGTAAAATGGTTCGCCGTAAAGGTGTTCTACGTGTTATTTGCAGTGCTGAACCTAGACATAAACAACGTCAAGGTTAAGAAAAGGACAATTGATAGGACGCCTTGTCACTATCAAAATTGGTGGTATTAACTGTCGCTTGTTGAGAAATCAATAAGCTATTGCAATCTAGTGGTTTTATCGCTATCCTTGCGCGCCTTTTTGTTGACTATTGTCAGCAAAAAGTGGCTAAAGGGTGGTTAACACTGCTGTTAATACTTAATTATCTATTGCTCAGCCCCTGTTTCTTAATAAAAGGAAAGTGGGCAACAAAGAGCAACACAATGTGGAGTACATTGAATGGCCCGTATCGCTGGTGTCAACATACCCGATCACAAACACGCCGTTATCTCCCTAACCTATGTTTATGGGATTGGATCAACAACTGCTAAACGTATTCTTGCTGAAGTTGGTATCGCAGAAGCGACCAAAATTAGTGAATTATCGGAAACAGATATCGATAAGGTACGTGCGGAAGTGGCAAAAGTTACTGTAGAAGGTGATTTGCGCCGTGAAGTTTCTATGAATATTAAACGTTTGATGGATTTAGGTTGCTTCCGTGGTATTCGCCACCGTCGTAACTTGCCACTACGTGGTCAGCGCACTAAAACGAATGCGCGTACCCGTAAAGGGCCTCGTAAGCCTATCAAAAAATAACCCCTTTCTTATCTATATATGACTGTCTATACATAGACTGTCTATATATAAACAAGAGTAAACGTTAAAGGTTAGGAATATTACTATGGCTAAGCCAAGTACAAAGAAAAAAGTTAAAAAGTCGGTGGTAGATGGCATCGCCCATATCCACGCTTCTTTTAACAATACGATCGTTACCATTACTGATCGCCAAGGCAATGCACTTAGTTGGGCAACCGCTGGTGGTTCTGGTTTCCGTGGTTCACGTAAAAGTACCCCGTTTGCTGCACAGGTTGCTGCTGAACGTGCGGGTCAAGCTGCGTTAGAATACGGTTTGAAAAATTTAGATGTCGAAGTGAAAGGTCCCGGCCCTGGTCGTGAATCTGCAGTTCGAGCATTAAACAATGTTGGCTATAAAATAGCGAACATTACGGACGTGACACCCATTCCTCATAATGGCTGCCGTCCACCGAAAAAACGTCGCGTATAGGGGGAATTGAAAAATGGCTCGATATTTAGGACCTACTTGTAAACTTTCCCGTCGTGAAGGTACAGATCTTTTTCTTAAAAGCGGCGTTCGCCCTTTAGAGTCAAAGTGTAAACTAGAAACAGCTCCGGGTGTACATGGTATACGTCGTGGCCGTTTGTCAGATTACGGTGTGCAGCTACGTGAAAAACAAAAAGTTCGCCGTACTTACGGTGTACTAGAAAAGCAATTCCGTGCTTATTATAAAGAAGCTGCTCGCCGTAAAGGGGCAACGGGTGAAAACTTGTTACAACTGTTAGAGACACGCCTAGATAACGTTGTTTATCGTATGGGTTTTGGTTCTACACGTGCTGAGTCGCGTCAGTTAGTATCACATAAGTCAATTTTGGTGAATGGTGGAACGGTAAACATTCCTTCATATCAAGTCAAAGCTGAGGATGTCATTTCGATTCGTGAAAAATCTAAAGTCCAGTTACGCATTAAAAGTGCATTAGATCTTGCTGCACAACGTAGTGTTGAGTGGGTAGAAGTTAATGCCGCGAAATTGGAAGGTACATTTAAACGTGTTCCAGATCGTGCTGATTTACCAGCTGAAATTAATGAGAATCTTATTGTTGAGCTTTACTCGAAGTAATTTGAGTGTTGTTACTCAAGTTAGTTTCGTTTTACAAAAGACACAAAATAAAGATTAACCCTTAAAAGGTATGGCTATGCAAAGTGCTGTTAACGAATTTTTGACCCCGCGTCACATTGATGTTACTGAACATTCTCCAACACATGCGAAAGTGGTGTTGGAGCCTTTAGAGCGTGGTTTTGGACATACATTAGGCAATGCATTACGTCGTATTTTGCTTTCTTCTATGCCCGGCTGCGCTATTACTGAAGTCGAAATTGAAGGTGTTGAGCATGAATACAGCGCTATTGAAGGTGTGCAAGAAGACGTTATTGAAATCTTGCTCAACCTGAAAGGCGTTGCGGTTGTCATGCATGACCAAGAGAAATCACAAACGGTACTTTCTTTAAGTAAGAAAGGTCCGGGTGTTGTGACTGCAGCAGATATTATCGTTGACCATGATGTGGAAATTAAAAATCCAGAGCATGTGCTAGCAACAATTACTGGTGATACCACTATCAATATGCAGCTAACGATTGCTCGTGGTCGCGGTTATCAACCTGCTGATGCTCGTCGTAACGATGAAGAAGAAACACGCTCAATTGGTCGCTTACAGCTTGATGCATCGTTTAGCCCGGTTAAACGTCTTGCTTATTCAGTTGAAAGCGCGCGTGTTGAACAACGTACGGATCTCGACAAATTAGTTCTTGATCTAGAGACGAATGGTACCATTGATCCAGAAGAAGCCATTCGTCGTTCGGCTACTATCCTGCAACAACAACTAGCGGTGTTTGTTGATTTAGAAAGCGAAAAATCAATGGAACCGGAAGAGAAAGAAGAGGACGTTGATCCTATTCTTCTTCGTCCTGTCGACGATCTTGAATTAACGGTTCGTTCAGCGAACTGTTTGAAAGCAGAAAATATATATTACATTGGTGATTTGATTCAGCGTACTGAAGTTGAATTATTAAAAACTCCGAATTTGGGTAAAAAATCTTTAACGGAAATTAAAGATGTTCTAGCCTCTCGTGGTTTGTCACTAGGTTTACGTCTGGAAAACTGGCCACCTGCTAGTCTTCGTACAGACGATTAATGACGACTCAGTTTGCCTGAGTTAGATATAACAGCGGTTACTGGGAATACTTCTAGTGTTTACAGTAACCAATTAATAGAATTGCTGAGAAGCAGCTAGTAGGAAGGATTGAGACATGCGTCATCGTAAAAGTGGCCGTCAGTTAAATCGTAACAGTTCACATCGTAAAGCCATGTTTCGCAACATGTCTATTTCGTTGGTTGAACACGAATTAATTAAAACGACATTACCCAAAGCCAAAGAACTTCGTCGAGTTATCGAACCATTAATTACCTTATCTAAGACGGATAGCGTTGCTAATCGCCGTTTAGTTTATAGTCGCGTAAACTGTAAGGAAACTGTGGGTAAATTGTTTAATGATCTAGGCCCGCGTTATGCTGCGCGTCCAGGCGGTTACATCCGCATTTTAAAGTGTGGTTTCCGTACAGGTGATAAAGCGCCTATGGCTTATGTTGAACTAGTCGATCGTGTTGTTATTGAAGTTGAAGCAGAGCCTGTAGCTGCTGCTGAATAAGTTTTTGACAAATTTAAAAAACGTCAGCTATGCTGGCGTTTTTTTTACATGATATTTTTCCTTCGTGTGCAAAATAACATGTAGTTACCGTCAGTAGTAAGCTGAGCTTTGAAAGTAATCGTGTTACGTGGACCCTCATTAGCGAGATGTAGCTGCTGAAGATTATAGGGGCAGAAGCAGCGAATAGCTTACCGCCACATGGGTTAACTTATTGGAGTACTAACAACATGAGCACTTAGCACCGCAAGTGCTGTTATGTAGGTGAAGTTTTTTACTAGCCCATATGGCTTTTAAGAAACATACCTGTATGTGATGCTTTTACTTTAGTAAGTTCCTCTGGTGTTCCTTCAGCAATAATTTGTCCGCCACCACTACCGCCTTCGGGGCCTAAATCAATTACCCAGTCTGCAGTTTTAATGACATCTAAATTATGTTCGATGACGACTACGGTATTGCCGTGGTCGCGTAAGCGATACAATACATTTAATAATTGTTGGATGTCATAGAAGTGGAGTCCTGTTGTAGGTTCATCCAATATATACAGAGTTTGTCCGGTATCGCGTTTAGATAGTTCTTTAGCGAGTTTCACTCGTTGCGCTTCACCACCCGATAGCGTGGTGGCTGCTTGCCCTAGGCGAATATAGGATAGTCCCACATCGATCAGCGTTTGTAGCTTGCGCGCAACCGTAGGAATCGCATCAAAAAATTCACGTGCATCTTCTACGGTTAGATCTAATACTTGGTGAATATTTTTACCTTTATATTTAATCTCTAGCGTTTCGCGGTTATAGCGCTTGCTATGACAAATATCGCAGGGCACATAGACATCGGGTAAAAAGTGCATTTCTACTTTGACTAAGCCATCACCTTGGCAGGCTTCACAGCGACCACCTTTGACGTTAAAACTAAAGCGTCCTGGTTTATAACCGCGTGAGCGGGCTTCTTGCGTGCCAGAAAACAATTCTCGAATAGGCGTAAAAATACCAGTATAGGTGGCAGGGTTTGAGCGCGGTGTGCGTCCAATCGGGCTTTGATCAATATCAACGCATTTATCGAGTTGATCAAGGCCAGTAATTTTTTTGTATGGGGCTGCCCTGAGTGTGGTCGCGCCATTCAGCTCTGTTGCCACTAGTGGGTAGAGAGTGCCGTTGATCAAAGTCGATTTCCCCGATCCAGAAACACCAGTAACACAAGTTAATAAGCCAAGAGGAATGGAGAGGGTGAGATCTTGCAAATTATTGCCAGTAGCGCCGCTCAGTACTAATTGTTTACTTTTTTGATTAACGGTTCTAACTTTGGGGTAGGTGATTTGGCGTGTGCCGGATAGATACTGTCCGGTTAGCGATTCTTTACAATTCTTAATGTCAGCGAGCTTACCTTCCGCGATAATTTGTCCGCCATGAACGCCTGCGCCCGGCCCTATATCAATAATATGATCAGCGATACGCATTGCGTCTTCATCATGCTCAACAACGATGACCGTATTACCAATATCGCGAAGGTGGATTAAGGTTTTTAATAGACGGTCATTATCACGTTGGTGCAAACCTATAGATGGTTCATCTAATATATACATGACACCGACTAGACCAGCGCCGATTTGGCTAGCAAGACGAATACGTTGTGCTTCACCTCCTGATAGGGTGTCGGCGCTGCGATTAAGCGATAAATAGTTTAACCCCACATCGACCAAAAAGCGTAAGCGATCTCTAAGCTCTTTAATAATCTTTTCGCCTATTTGTCCTTTCGCGCCAGTGAAGCTCAATTGTTCAAAATAGTGAAAGGCATCCCCAACCGGCAGTGCGGTAATGTCAGGTAGTGTTTTCTCATCGACAAAGACATTACGCGCTTCTTCTCTTAAGCGTGCACCATCACACTCGGGACATTTTTGGGTGGAGAGGAGTTTGGCTAAATCTTCGCGCACCATTTGTGAATCGGTCTCTCGATAGCGGCGATCTAGATTATTAATCACGCCTTCAAAACGGTGTTTGCGCTTAATCACATCACCACGGTCATTGGCATAGTTAAAGCTGATTTCAGTATCGCCTGAACCAAATAAAATGGATTTTTGGTGAGCCTTGCTTAATTGATTCCATGGCGTGTCGATATCAAAGGCATAGTGTTCTGCTAAAGAGCTGAGCATATGGAAATAATAAATATTACGTCGGTCCCAGCCTCGGATAGCGCCCTCAGATAAGGCAGCTTCTGGGTAATGCACCACCTTCCCCTGATCAAAATACTGTTTTACACCTAAGCCATCACAGCAAGGGCAGGCGCCAGCGGGATTGTTAAAGGAAAACAATCGCGGCTCTAATTCAGTTAATGAATAGTCGCAGATAGGGCAGGCATGTTTAGACGACAGCACCTGATCGTCTTTGTCGCCATCCATAAAGTTAATAATGAGTAAGCCAGATGATAAGTTAAGAGTGGTTTCTATTGATTCGGATAAGCGTAGCTGTAAATCCTTACGCACTTTAAAGCGGTCAATGACTACTTCAATGGTATGTTTCTTTTTCTTGTCGAGTTCAGGAACATCATCCAAATCAACCACCACACCATCGATACGCACACGAATAAAACCATCTCTGCGCAATTGATCAAACACGTGTAAATGCTCGCCTTTACGCTCACGCACAATGGGTGCTAAGAGCATCAGCTTAGTCTCATCGGGGAACTCAAGAATCGTATCGACCATTTCGCTAATGGTCTGTGCGGCTAGAGGAACATCATGTTTTGGGCATCTGGCCTCTCCGATACGCGCGTATAATAAACGCAAATAATCGTAGATTTCAGTGATGGTGCCTACGGTAGAACGTGGATTATGCGAAGTCGATTTTTGCTCGATAGATATAGCCGGGCTCAAACCTTCAATATGGTCGACATCGGGCTTTTCCATCATCGACAAAAACTGTCTTGCGTAGGTCGATAACGACTCTACATAACGTCTTTGTCCTTCAGCGTATAAGGTATCAAAAGCTAATGAAGATTTTCCTGAACCCGATAAGCCAGTGATAACAATAAATTTATCGCGAGGTATATCAAGGTTAATATTTTTAAGGTTGTGAGTGCGGGCGCCACGTACGGTAATTGTATCCACTAAGACTTCTCAGATAGTAAGCTAATCAGCCATTATAGGCTACCTCGGATGAGAGACAAGGAACTTCTACTATAATCCTGTCATAGAAAGATCAAACAGTAATTTATCTCATTTTTCCAAGCAGTTGCCCACCCAAAATTCCTCTATCTGAACAAAGTCATTCAGTCAGTGAATTTGTTGGTGTGTTGCCTGCTTGA
>JBLHJR010000003.1:0-80217 GCA_047619205.1 Candidatus Endobugula sp.
CCGCCGTGCCCGTATAGGTCACGTCTACCGTCACATCCGACTGGGAAACCTGATCTAGATTCACCGTAAACACACTGTTCGTGCCTTCGGTCACATCCACACCTGCCGCGATACTCACTTCTGGCGCCGTTTCATTATCTACGGTGGCATCCAGAATGATAGCATCGCCAATACGTGTCCCTTCTTCATTGCCATTGCCTCTGAGCAATGATGTTTGCACACCGCCATTTTCAGGTAATGTTTCCGCAAAGTTACGCTCCACAATAAAGAGCGGGTCACTACTCACTTCGTCAGAATCAGCTGCATTCGTATCTATCGTAGTGCCAAATGCAGTGAACATTTTATTGAATAACTGAATAATATCCAGTGTCGGCTCTAAGCCAATATTCACAGGATCTTCTACTGAAGAGCTAGCAAGCAACGAGTTCGCTCGATCAAACAAGGCATCATCTAACTTGGCCACTTCCCCATCACGGATAATACCCACACCCTTAACATCCAAATAATCAATATCAATCAGCGCATAACTATTGTCGCCGACAATTACCGTATCACCCTTAGCAAGTAACTCACCCCCTTTGGCAACCACTTGCTCGCCAGAAGAAGCGCGCACAATCAAGACCGTATCATTATCTTTAACGCTTATAATTTTGCCGATGACATTTGAATCTAACATATACATTGCCTTTGATTGAGTGGCGCTGAACCCACTATAAAAACAGGCTACTTACATTATTGATTATAAGTAGCACTCTTCAAAATACTTTTCTGCTATAGGTTTGATCGGTTTACAACCTATTTAGACATATAAGCATGCCTGCCAGTCACTAGAATACTGGAAATAGCACCTAGCAGTCTGTCGGACTTAACTACGCCAGGCGCCTGTACGTGAATGCGAGCACATTTTTCGAAGTCGAGTACGCTTTGATGGAGCGTAGCGCACCGAAAACAGTACAAATATCGACCGATTCACATACTGGATGCCTAAGTCCGACAGACTGCTAGTACTAGATATCATTAAGGCTTCGATCAGACGCTCTTTTATCAAATTTCATCGCTGCATCCAAGAAATAAAAACCAGCAAAAATAAAAAAACCCTATAAAATTATAAGCTTACTATGAGCGAGCTTATAAAATCGTCAAAAAAACCTTATAATTAACGTGCCTTCATATACTACTAAAACTAAAAATGCAATTGTTGCGTTAATAATTATACATGATTTTGCTTCATACCGCATAGGAACGTGATGTGCGTCACAAAAAATATACTAAAAGAGCTTAAATAAATCGTGAAAATTCAATTTCAAACAATTATCCGCTGTATTTTCCTCAACAAACTTGACACACATGCCTACTAAGGATTTTTTTCAACCCCCCTTTAAAGTGAGCTTTGCCTAGCACTTGATTTACTGCCAAATAAAACTGAATATCGTGTACATTATGTGCAGAAGTCAACATCATTAATATCAAGTGTATACGTAAATTAGAGCAACTGTATATTATCGATTTACTGCCGAATAACCCTATAAAACTACGCATCGCCCCTAATTTTCGCTGGCGTCTTAATGGGCCTATTCAGCAGTTCTTTCAACAGCACGTAGAAGCAGACTTCTTTAGCTCTAGCTTTACCCACACGGGAGAAAAACTCGTCGTGCTGAATGGTGAACTAAGCGATCAATCGCATAAAGAAATGCAAAAAAAGGTAGAAAAACTCGCTAAAGAATTAAACGTGTTGATGCAACAAGATAGTCGGATGCCGAAACAACAACGGCAAAATATTACCATGGTGCTTGCTTCTCGCGCTTGGCAACTGAAGTTGTTTGATAAGTTTAGGCGAATATCAGAATAAAGAGATCGTGGTGATCTAATTTCGAATAATTATTTACTATATTTTATAGAGCAAATACTGCAGCTTTATAGTTTACTTTAATAGTCGATTAATTATTTGTGACTTACTCTTTGCAAAAATCGCATCATATTGCTCGACTTCTTCTGTTTCATTGCAAGAAGAAATATTGAGTTCCGTATTGAAACGTTTTTGCTCACTCTTGAAGAGAAATCCTTCGAAGCCTTTTGCTTTTAAAAATTCATAAATACCGGCGGCACTATCGCCCACACGTTTTAACATATGATCGGTGACTTCAATTACTAAGATGATCTCCGGATGTTCCAGTGTTTCCATTAGCCCCGATAAGGTTTTTTGTTCGAAACCCTCCACATCAATTCTAATGATTAAAGGGGTGGCTTTACTTATCATGAATAAAGCATCATCCCCTTTTGCAACAGGCACTTCAACAGACACGCCTTCGTCGCTAGTAAAAGTTGCCATGCCCGGATGGTTCTCTGGCACATGTAAAATTGCGGTAGAAGCCACTTCTCCAAAAGCAGATTCAACTACCGTTACGCGACCTTCAAAAGCATTAATTTTTATGTGGTCGTGTAAGCGAAATAGCATGGCTGGATTTGGCTCGCATGCAACAACCCTTCCATGAGGGCCCACTAATTGTGCCGCATGTAAAGTAATAAACCCGACATTTGCACCAATATCAACAAATTGATCGCTTGGATGAATTATTTTTGAAAGAAGATCGAGTATGTCAGTTTGGTAATATGTTCCGCTAAAATAGGCCCTACGATCCGCCCAATTCCTAAGGTCTAAATGCAAACGATAACCATATATACTTGATATTGGCTTTTGTAAGCCAGAAGGCCATTGATTATCAATTTCCGGATCTGCACAAAAACGACCGCCGCCTATTCTGCTATACATTTTATCCCACCACCATAACGTCTTACGTATGTTTTTCGGCATCATTCTCATTATATGAGATAAAAAATTTAAGGAGGTTTTTAGTGGGGTAGAGCTATTTTCGGTTCGCATAAAATCAATCATTATTATCTACTATCAATACAACTAGTATATTCTCAAACTGGTTGTTTTTAAAGCGTTAGTCTCTTCCAATGTTAGTCTCTTCCAATATGCAATGAGTCTTAACAATAAGGCTCGCTTCGCCCATGGTGAAAAAATAAACGTATCATAGATATTTAACAAATCGAGACCCTTGAATAAAGACACCGGGTTCTTATAGGCACGACTAAGATGTCATTCAAACATTTATTTGCGCAACACTCATTTAGCCTACAACGCATAGAGTCCATTTGCGCAATGATTGACTTACCATTTTCTGGGGTGGCGTTGTTAATGGGAATAAATAGTCAGTTACCAAAACAACAATGGCAAAATATCACCCTGGTACTAGCTTCTCGTGCTGGGCAACTGAAGTGGTTGAATGCGTTTAGGCGTAAAATATAAACACTAAAATTAACACTCCAATACACGCCTAGATAACTACTCTACTACTTTCAGTACTGAGGGCGGCGCTGAGCATTTTTATATTTACGGGGCCAAGCGCTGAATATTCCAGTGACCATCCTTATCCAGTGTATATTCAAATCGATCATGTAAACGATGTTCTCCGCCCTGCCAAAATTCTATGGTTTGGGGACTGACCCGATAACCACCCCAAAATGTGGGCAAGGGGGCTTCGCTGTTAGCGTATTGCTCCTGTAGTGTTGTGTATCTTTCTAATAAATACTGCCTTGATGGAATGACTTGGCTTTGTTCTGAAGCCCATGCAGCCAGCTGACTTTCTTTAGGACGCGAAGAAAAATAGCTCGCTACTTCATCACCTTTTAAACATTCAGCTTCGCCGAGTATTTTGACCTGACGTTCGAGAGGATGCCAAGGAAAGTGTAAACTTACTTTTGGATTGTGAGCAATGTCCCGCCCTTTGTGACTGTCCTTATTAGTAAAAAAAACAAAACCTTTATCATCCAGCTGCTTTAATAACACAATGCGTTGTCTCGGCTGCCCTTGCGCATCTACAGTAGCGATGGTCATTGCCGTTGGATCCGATAAACCAGCATCAATCGCTTGCTGTAACCATGTTTCAAACTGTAGAATCGGATCGCTGTGTAACTGTTTTCGTCGCAATCCATCGCGGAGGTATTCACGGCGATAATCTTGTAATTTCATGCTTTAGCCTTATGTGGGCATATATGTGAATAGCGTCCTGAACCTATGCGAATACACTCTAACGATATACTCGGACTAATACTGGCTGGCGGTCAAAACAGACGTATGGGTGATCAACTAACTAAATGGCAATTGCCCTTAGACGGAAAACCACTGCTCGAGCATATTGTAGAGTCTTTACGACCTCAGGTCACAGAAATTATATTAAATGGCTCCAACTCTGCCCTTAAGCATTACCCATACACTGTGATTGAAGATATTGGCGTAAAAGATCAGGGGCCATTGGCGGGATTATTAGCAGGCTTGTTGTACGCACGAGAGCACGATTATAGTTGGCTTGTTAGCTGCCCTTGCGACTCACCTTTTATTCCTCACAACTATGTTACTGCTCTATCTCAATCTATTGTTAATGAACAACAACACTGTAGTATTGCCAGTAGCAAAGGCAGGCGCCATCCTGTTTTTGGATTATGGTCAGTAAAATTAATAAAGCCTTTGCGCCACACGTTGAGTCATAGCAATTTGCGCTCTATCGGTGTTTGGGCAAATCAATTACAACCACCCGCAGCCATCGTTGACTTTTCTTTGGATATTATAGATGGAGAGGCAACAGCAAACTCTAATGCATTCTTTAACATCAATACCATTGTAGAGTGGTATGAAGCGCAAGCAAGGTATGCAAAACGTTCTTAAGAAGCCACCCATCAGGCCTGTGGCCATTCATCAACGGATAGAGACGCCTTAAGAAAAATTGCTAGTTTTTATTAGGCACGAATAATTCAAGGTCAGAACGTCCCTTTTGCACTAAAAGAATGCAAAATATTACTTTTACTTTCTCCCACCCACAGCCAAAAAAATAAAATCCTATCAATATCTACCCACATCACTATGAGCCCCCCACTTTCGCACCATTTTATGTCATAAATAGGCTTAACCATAAATCTACGCATTTATATATCACCAAAGATTGTGCGCGAATAGTGCGGCGCAGCAAAAAAAGATCGGGCCAGCGGAACAAAAAATAAACTTAAACCCTTGAAATACAAGAGTTTAAATAATTAAATTTCATAAGATGGCAAAGTTGGCAACAATTTTGCTGCACATGCGTTATCTCAAACTGATTGAGAACACACTGTTTAGGAGAAAACGACATGTCAAACCTGCACATCATTAAGCGCGTTATAGGTTCCGCAAGATTCATTGCTGCTGCGACTGCTATCACGGCAGCAGCACAATTTGCCGTTGCCGCTGAACTAGAGAAAGATGAATTGAAATTTGGTTTTATCAAACTAACCGATATGGCGCCATTAGCGATTGCTAAGGAGCTAGGTTACTTTGAAGACGAAGGGCTTGAAGTCACTTTGGAAGCACAAGCTAACTGGAAAGTGCTACTCAATGGTGTGATAGACGGTCAATTAGACGGCGCTCATATGCTGGCAGGCCAACCCATTGCCGCAACCATTGGCTATGGCACTAAAGCAGACATCATCACCCCTTTCAGCATGGATTTAAATGGTAATGCCATTACCGTTTCAAATGCTGTTTGGGCAGAAATGAAAAAGCTCATTCCACACGCAGGCGGAAAGCCGGTTCACCCCATTAAAGCGGATTACTTAAAGCCTGTTGTTGAGCAATATAACGCTGCTGGCAAGCCATTCAAAATGGGGATGGTTTTCCCAGTATCAACACATAACTACGAGTTACGTTACTGGTTAGCCGCTGGTGGCATTCACCCTGGCTACTACGCCCCTCACAAAGGCGATACTAAAGGCCAAATTGATGCAGAAGCCTTTTTATCGGTTACACCTCCACCACAAATGCCATCCACTTTAGAAGCCGGCACTATCTATGGTTACTGTGTAGGCGAACCTTGGAACCAACAAGCCGTGTTTAAAGGTATCGGTGTACCCGTAATTACAGATTACGAAATTTGGAAAAATAATCCAGAGAAAGTATTCGGTATTACTAAAGAGTTCTCTGAAAAATATCCGAATACGACTACGGCGGTTGTTAAAGCCCTTATTCGTGCAGCAATGTGGCTAGATGCTGATAATAACGCTAACCGTCCAGAAGCCGTGAAATATTTATCTAAGCCTTACTATGTAGGTGCTGATTATGATGTTATCGCTAATTCAATGACGGGTACTTTCGAATACGAGAAAGGCGACCAACGTGACGTGCCTGACTTCAATGTATTCTTCCGCTATAACGCTACCTATCCATACTACTCGGATGCTATTTGGTATTTAACACAAATGCGTCGCTGGGGACAAATTGCTGAAGCTAAAGATGATGCTTGGTACAAAAAAATAGCGGCTGATGTCTATCGCCCTGACTTATACGCCATTGCTGCAAAAGCGCTCATCAAAGAGGGCACTGCGAACGCGGTTGACTTCCCTAACTTCGATACAGAAACTGGATTTAAACCACCACAACCAGACTTTATCGACAACATTATTTTTGACGGTTCTAAACCAACAGAATATATCAATAGCTTCAACATTGGTTTAAGAGCAGAACAAGTACTTTAAGTCAGCGTTATTCATTTTACGTTTTTCCTCCGCTTTAATGCGGAGGTTCTTTTAACGTCTACCCGCAATACACTGACCGCCTTTTTTATGGGTCTGTTACAAAGGAAAATACATGCGTTTCTCAGCAGCATTACAACAGCCGTTTACACCATTAATAAAAATAGCCAGAGAAGGCCTTTCTAAAGAAGATACGCTGTCTTTATGTAAAGGCATCAGTCTACCTGTATTGGGCTTAGCTATTTTTTTATTGTTATGGCAGTCAGCTGCTCAAAATATTGTGACCTCTCTAGGTAGCTTCCCTGGTCCTGCTGAAGTCTACAAGCAATCAAAAACACTCATTTCTGAACACTATGTCGAGCGTGACAACTTAAAAAAGAAATTTGAAAAACAACGTGTACGCAACGAAAAAAAACTCGCTGCTAATCCAGACAGCAAAGTAAAATGGCGCGATTATAAAAGTCGCATCACATTCTTCGATCAAATACTCACTAGCTTGATTACCGTACTTTGTGGATTCATCGTGGCTAGCTTAATTGCCATACCTATCGGTATTATTATTGGCTTAAGTGCCAACAGCTACCAAGCCATAAACCCAATCATCCAGATATTAAAACCTGTCTCGCCTTTAGCATGGCTTCCGCTAGTCACCATGGTAGTCAGCGCGGTGTATGTCTCAGATGACCCCGCCTTTTCAAAATCTTTCATCGTGTCGATGATTACGGTATCACTGTGCTGCCTATGGCCCACGATGATTAACACGGCGGTTGGTGTTGCAGGTGTTAGCCAAGACTTACTCAATGTGAGTAAAGTATTACGCTTAAACTGGATCACTCATGTACAAAAAATTGTATTACCTTCTTCAATCCCATTAATGTTTACCGGCCTGCGTCTATCACTAGGTATTGCATGGATGGTATTAATCGCTGCAGAAATGTTGGCGCAAAACCCAGGCTTAGGAAAGTTTGTTTGGGATGAGTTTCAGAACGGCAGTTCACATTCATTAGGTCGCATCATGGTCGCTATTTTAGTGATCGGCTTTATCGGTTTTATTCTTGATCGATTAATGTTGGCTATACAAAAAACAGTTAGCTGGGATAAAAATGCCATTATTCGATAAGGTGTTTTATCCATCATAGTTGACGTTTAATCGATAGTTGAATAGAGCGCTACACTTATCAACCGACACCAAGAATACGTAAGCAGTAAGCAATGAATTTCGAGGGAAATACGATGAATTTTTTAGAATTATCACAAGTTAGTATGGAGTTTCCTACACCTAAAGGGACATTTAAAGCCTTAGATAAGGTGGGTCTGACTATTACCGAAGGCGAGTTTGTTTCGCTCATAGGTCACTCTGGTTGCGGAAAATCTACCGTGCTGAATATTGTTGCGGGACTTTATGAGGCCACCACGGGCTGTGTTCTCCTTGAAGGTAAAGAAGTCAATGAGCCCGGCCCAGAACGCGCCGTTGTTTTCCAAAACCATTCTCTCTTACCTTGGTTAACTGCCTATCAGAATGTAGAGCTAGCCGTTAAAACGGTCTTTAACAAAACAAAAACTAAAGCTGAAATAAAAGAGTGGATTGAGCATAACGTAGAATTGGTACACATGACTCATGCCATGCATAAACGCCCCGACGAAATTTCAGGTGGCATGAAGCAGCGTGTGGGGATTGCTCGCGCACTCGCAATGCAACCCAAAGTATTATTAATGGATGAGCCTTTTGGGGCACTAGATGCACTCACCCGCGCTCACTTACAAGATTCGGTAATGGAAATTCAACAAAAACTAGGCAACACCATCATTATGATTACCCACGATGTTGATGAAGCGGTATTACTTTCTGACCGTATAGTCATGATGACCAATGGACCAGCGGCGACTATTGGTAAAATTCTAGAGGTCAAACTGGATCGCCCTCGCGACCGTTTAGCGCTTGCCGATGATTCCACCTATAACCACTACCGTTCTGAAGTATTACGTTTTTTATATGAAAAACAACGCAAAGTGGAATCTATTGATACGGCCAAAAAGCAGACTAAGGAGAATAATAGTAAAGTAGCCTAAATCCCGCTTTGCTTATGGCATTTTTTTCAATGGATACACATCAAAGCGAGTCGACTTACCTTCAAACACCAAATTAGGCTTCGGTAATGGCAGTTCAGGGTGTTGTTTATCCAAAGAAGGTGCCTTTCGTGGGCGTTTAACAACGACTCTGTAAGTGGCCTTATTGAGTGCTGTTAACAGTAGTTTTCCGGCGTCATTATCTTCGCCAACAATAGAATGAAAGGCTTTCATGCTTTTATTTACGGCAGCTTTGCTGCTACGTTCAGGAAACATCGGATCAAGATAAATAACATCCACGGGTAATTCCAGCCGATTAAGATAATCCACGCTGTCGCAATGACTCAGTGAAATACGTGCAACTATTGATTGTAGAGATTCATCAGCCACTATCTGTGTACGCTCAAGACCATCGTGTAATAGCTGATAAATAATGGGCGAGCGCTCTACTAGCGTCATTTGACAACCTAAAGTCGCCAACACAAAACCATCTTGCCCTAAGCCTGCGGTAACATCTACAACATGGGGGCGAAATGTGCCTTTAAGCCCAATGGCCTTGGCAATCATCTGGCCTTTGCCACCACCAAACTGACGACGATGAGCACTAGAACCCTGTGCAAAATCAACGACAATAGGCCCCGGCGCTTGCTTACCCGTTTCCTGTAAGGCTACCCCTTGCTCACTAACATGCATCACAAAATCACCACTTGGCATGATAGTTGGAGAGGTTTTTAATAAAGGTTTTTGTAGTTGAGTGGATAACTTCTGTGCCTGATCAACAAACACCGAGGAAGAACAATAGATACCAAGGAATATACCAGTAGGCAGGGCTTGTTGATTAGGCAAACATTAAACCGATCATATTGCGTTGCTGGTACATAACTTTCATATTCACCGGCTCTTGATTAACGGCGCCAGCTACTTTAATAAAGCGTACCTTAACTTCAGTACCAATGGGGGGGATCGTTTGGCTATCTAATTTCACCGATGCACCGCCATCAGAAATGTCTTGAGTAGAACCAATCAGAGTACCAATAGAAGGGTGCATTATTTCAACACGAATTGCCGCTACCTTACGCTCAAAGCGCCGACGATCGTCAGTCATATTGGAGCGCGATGGATCACCGCTAATACCTGTAATAAATGTCATACGAACCTATAAAAGCATGAAAGAAGTATAAGAGAAAATAATAAAAAAATACTGATGTTATTAATTTAGGCTAGATTAGCCAATAAAGCAATGAGTAAAACGATGAAATTAGTGTCAGGTCCTATTTTTATCAAGCGTAGGCTTTCGCTTAGCTCATCAAATAATAACAAATGCTAGCTCGGCCCTTAGTCAAAGGATATACCCAAACGCTTACCTACCATTTCATAAGATTCAATCACATTGCCTAAACCTTGACGAAAGCGATCTTTATCTAGTTTTTCACGAGTATTTTTATCCCACAGACGACAACCATCGGGAGAAAATTCATCGCCCAACACTACTTCGCCATGATATACACCAAATTCTAATTTAGAATCAACTAATAACATATCGCCTTCAAAAAATAGCGCTTTTAACACCGCATTGACGTCGAAGGTCAACTTTTTCATTGCCACTAACTGCTCTGCTGTCGCCCACCCAAAAGACTCGATATGATAGTCGTTAATCATTGGGTCACCAAGCTCATCATTTTTCAAAAAGAACTCGAATGTTGGCGGCGTTAACTCAATCCCCTCTTCAACACCCAAACGTCGACATAAAGAACCCGCAGCGATATTACGCACGACACATTCAACCGGAATCATATCCATTTTTTTAACTAAGCATTCATTATCAGAAAGCAATTTTTCAAAATGCGTAGGAATGCCTGCAGCCGCTAATTTCTGCATAATAAACGCATTAAACTTATTATTTACCATGCCTTTGCGGTCAAGTTGCTCAATAATTTTGCCATCGAATGCTGAGGTATCATTACGAAAATGCAAGACGAGCAAATCAGCATCGTCTGTTGTGTATACAGACTTGGCTTTACCTGCATATAATTCTTCACGTTTTTCCATCATTATTGCCTACTTTCTAATTTCAAAAAACTAGTGAGAAGTAAGAGCTTAGACGCTTTAAAGACTAACCACAAAACTGTGCTTGCTTTTATCTTTTAGCGTCTCACGCCCAACTTCTCACTTCTAACACCGAACGTCTTACGTCTAAATAGTCGCTTCACTTTTACCGTTTTACGCGCTGAGATTAACCCAGTCAAAACCTTCATCTTGACAGGCATAGATAACATTTTTAATAGATTGCTCTACATCAGCAAGTGCTTGCTGCGCTAAGGCAACACTATTATTTTTTTGGCTTATATGTGCCACCACTAAATATTCCAATTTTTGTCTATCTACCGACTCTAAAAAACGTGCCGCTTGCTGGTTACTCAAATGTCCCCATGCCCCACCTACACGCTGTTTTAAGGAATATGGATAAGCTCCCGAGGCTAGCATCGCTGGATCATGGTTCGCTTCTAAAATCAGCGCATCACAGGACTGGTAATGCATTTCCACATGGGGACTTACATTTCCTAAATCCGTTAATATCCCTAAACGCTTGCTTGCACACTCAATAATATACTGAGCCGGCTCACTAGCATCATGAGGTACTGCTACAGGAGTCACAGTAAATGATTTTATCGTAAAAGGTGCGTAATGTTTAATAATATGGCTTTCGGGGATGACGCCTATATTTTTACTGCGCAAGGTGCCTGCAGTAATATATAAAGGCACCCCATGCTTACGTACCAAGGGGCCAACACCATTAATATGATCGCCATGTTCATGAGTAACGATGACTGCATCTAACTGTTCAGGCGAAACACCTAAGCGCTGTAAACGTCGCTCGGTTTCTTTTAGTGTAAAGCCACAATCTACTAAGACTAAAGTGTCTTCACCGCGAACCAAGGTACCATTACCTTTGCTACCACTACCCAAAGATGAAAAAGCTAACGTCACTTTATTGTCCTTAACATAGCTTCCCTAAGAATAAATTCTATTAACATAAACGCCCTAAAACAATTGTTTTTTAAGGGTATCTAGTAACAGCTTAGATTGTGAAGAACTTAACAGTCGACCATAACCATCACGAATATAAATACGTTGTTTATTATCAGCAATGGTACGCTGAACTAACAAGTATCCAGACAAGCTAGATAACGTGCCGGAGGTCGGTACTTTGACTTGATTGGGGAATAAGCTATTGACCTCGTTTTCATTCGGTAAGCGAGATAAAATATCCTCTAAGCTAGCCGAAGCACCTTTATCATCCATAAATTTTGCAGTCACTATATCCCCCAAAAAACCTGTTACTTTTTCAGTGAATTTCTTTTTCTTATCCTTTGTCTTTGTAGCCTTGTTAATATACGCCACAGTATGTGCTGGGTTCTGTTCATAGAGCGTAAAGGCTCCCGCTTTTACACTATCAATAATCACAGCATAAATCTGTTCAGCACCCATTGAAACTTCAAGCACTGGTTCACCATCCACACTGGTTGAGATGAGCTTTGCAGGGAATGAAATGGAGCTAGCAATCAAAGAATCGCCAACGGCTTGCTGGTTCGACATGGCTTTTGCAATCTGCTTTAACAGCCATTCCTCATGAGCAATACTCTCTGACTGAGCAGGCCACTGCGATGCAGGGATAATGGACGTACTGGGATCACCCTTAATATTAACCGCATGAATTTCTGTCAGCTCAGGCTGTAAACCCGGCTCTAAACGTAGCTGATAACGCAGCCCTGTGCCAGATTCGGCCGCCTCTGTTACCCAACCAGTCTCAATACTAGCCGAATAAACATCCTGCTTAACGCTGGTAATTTTACGCGATTGCATATAAATAATTAATTGTGACCATGTGGCAGAGGCTTCCTTAGGTACCACTAACCATGACTTACCTGCGAAGCTTTGTATCCTAGGTTCCGTCAGCACCTGAGCAGACGACAAGCTTGGCGGCAAAGGCTTACGTAATTCACCGGTTGCTAATCGTCCATCGCCCTCGGGAACTGCATAGATTTCACCTAAGGCTTGTTTATCTAAACCTTCTGGAACCGCAATCGGCGGCAAGGTATTGGCATTAAGATAATTTTCATTACTAGAACATGCACTCAACAATAGCACTGCAGCTACCAACGCAAATAACCTCCCAGTCTTCCCAGAAAGTAGTATGTTCAATGATAGTGTCTTAGCAAATGATCTAGCAAGAATGAGTGTTGTAAGGAAAGGCTTCATAATAAAGAGTGTCATCAATGGTTAGGTAGTAAGACCAAGCGATAAAAGCGCATCGGCTAAACGTGGCTGCAAGTTTTTTGATAAAGGCGTCAATGGCAGGCGTATACCTGATGCAATTAACCCCATGTGCTGTAAAGCCCATTTAATAGGGATTGGGTTAGCTTCAGTAAATAGTGCTTCATGCAGCGGCATCAAACGCGACTGTAAGGCTTCTGCATCTGCTCGCTGAACGGATAAAGCTAAACCACATAATTCTGACATTAATTCAGGTGCCACATTGGCTGTCACAGAAATATTGCCTTTTGCTCCTCGAAGCATTAAGTCATAAGCCGTAATATCATCTCCCGAATACACGGCAAAACCCTCGGGCACTTGCTGAATTAACGCTTCACCGCGCAGCATATCACCAGTGGCATCTTTGATACCGATGATATTTTTATGGTTAGTTAAGCGCAGTACGGTATCATTCATCATATCCGTAATAGTACGACTAGGCACATTGTACAAAATTTGTGGTACTTCGACAGCATTAGCAATGTGTAAAAAGTGTTGGTACAAACCCTCTTGAGTGGGTTTATTGTAATACGGCACCACCAATAGACAAGCATCAACGCCGATATCCTTAGCTGCTTGAGTCAACTCAATGGCCTCACTGGTGGAGTTAGCTCCAGTACCAGCAATCACTGGGATACGTCCCGCTACTTGTTTAACAATAGCCTTCACTACACTTAAGTGCTCATCAACAGCAAGCGTAGCCGACTCTCCCGTTGTGCCTACCGCAACAATACCGTGAGTCCCACGTTCCAAATGAAATTGCACCAGTTCGGTTAGCGCATCCCAGTCCAGCGTATTATCCGCTGTCATTGGTGTCGCTAAGGCCACTAAACTGCCTTGAATTAAGGGGCTATTATCAGCCATTATGAGGAACTCCAGAGATTAAACTATTTTTAAAAAATACGGGCGATATGTTACTGAGGCTAGCGTGGTTATACAAGGAAAAAAGCGACGGGGGCTAGCAACTCAGCTACTTATCATCCTATTTACTTCCCCTTTATATGCATCATTTATCATAAAGCTTGGGCTCTCCTTTGGGCCTTGTTTTAAAACGCCGATGCACCCAAAGATATTCTTCTGGATTATCGCGAACACACTGCTCATAGTGTTGATTCAAAAAGCGCAAGTCCGCACTATTATCACCAGAAGGTAGATGATCAAAATTGGGCATAAACGTAATTTCATAGCCGCTGTAATCAGCCAAACGGCGATAAGTAATACCCACTATAGGCACATCCGCCATTGCCGCCAAACGCGGAGGTGCCGATACGGTAGCAACATCAAGACTAAACCAAGGCACAAACTCACTCACTTTTGGACCATAATCCTGGTCGGCGGCATACCATAACCAGCCACCTTGCTTCATTGTGCGCACCATACCTCGCACATCACCGCGATTGACCACGACTGAATTGGGGTTATGACGCTCACGACCGTGACACTGCACCCAGTCATAAACAGGATTATTGTGCGGTCGATAAGACATCGACATATTGAATAAACGGTTAATCGCTACGTTAGTAATTTCAAGAGTATTAAAATGCACGGCCATAATCAGCGCGCCCTTTTTCTCAGCTTGAATCTCTCGCCAACAAGCCTCGCCTTTAATCACAAAGCGTTTACGCAGACGCCAGTAAGGCATAAACCAGGCCATGCCGGTTTCAAAGATGGCCCTACCATTAGATTCAAAATGTTTTTTTACTAACGCATCTCGCTGTTGAAGCGACCACTCAGGGAAACAAAGTTCAATATTGCGTTCAGCGACATGGCGACGTATATTGAGTAGGCGATAGAGTGAACGGCCAACATGTTTACCCATCCACATTTGTAGGCGAAAAGGCCATTGCGCCACTATAAACAACAGCAGTATCCATATCCACGTTAACCAATAACGTGGATGCAATAATGATAACTGAGTATATTTACGCTTAGACATAGTTAGTTTGAAAACTGAGATGAAGAGCTGAGCTAATGTGGATGAAAGTCCAAAGCTAATAACAAAGCTTCACCGCCCCAAAATAATGAAGCGCTGACCTTCACTATTAATTAGCGTTAACTGACTGATGAAAAGTTAGTGTCAATCAAAGTAGCGGTATCCGCATCATAATCGACACCTTCAATGCCAAAGCCAAATAAGCGTAAAAATTCTGCTTGATAGAGTGCGAAGTCGGATAAATCGTTCAGATTTTCGGTCGTCACTTGCGGCCAAATAGCTTCTACTTTTACTTGTATTGAGGGGGCTAGCTCTAGTTCATCCACACGGAAACGTTCTTGCTCGTCAAGACGAGGAGAATCTGTAAAGAGACATTCAGTGAATAAACGCTGCAACTGCTCAATACAACCTTCATGTGAACCTTCTGCTTGCATCACTTTAAAGAGGATCGCTAAATACAATGGCATCACCGGAATAGCCGAGCTGGCTTGAGTGACCACCGCTTTCAATACGCTCACACGGGCAAGCCCATTTAAAGGCGATAATCGCTGACGTAAAGCAGCAGCCGCACGATCTAGATCTTCTTTTGCTTTACCGATGGTCGCATGGCCGTAAATAGGCCAAGTTAACTTTTCACCTAAATAGGTATAGGCCACCGTCTGCACACCGTCACTTAAGACTCCGGCTTCGGCTAAGGCCGCTATCCATAATTCCCAATCTTCGCCACCCATGACTTTCACTGTGGTGGCAATTTCTTCTTCGCTAGCAGGTGCTACCGTCACTTCGCTAACCACTTGTGAATCTGTATTTAAATTTTTAGCGGTATAGCTTTCACCGATTGGCTTTAGAGTGGAAGAATACACCTCACCCGTTACTGGGTCTTGACGGCGCGGCGAAGCCAAGCTGTAAACAACCAAATCAATTTTACCCATGTCCGCTTTAATTTGCTCAATCACCTGTTCTTTACAGGCGGTTGAAAAAGCATCGCCATTAAAGCTTTTCGCATATAAACCCGCTGCTTCTGCCGCCTCTTCAAAGGCGGCAGAATTGTAATAACCTGCCGATGCAGTTTTACGTTCCGTTGGCGGTTTTTCGAAAAACACACCCATTGTGTTGGCACCATAGGCAAACGCCGCCGTAATACGCGAGGCCAAGCCATATCCCGTAGAAGCTCCAATCACCAATACATTCTTCGGTACAGCGCCACTACCACTATGCTCGTATGGTCCTTTAGATTTGATAAACGCTATTTGCTCATTCACATTAGTTGCACAACCTTGTGGATGAGCATTGGTACAAATGAAGCCGCGAACTTTGGGGGAAATGATCATGAATAAACCTTACGCTGGTGATATAGAGCATATTGATAAGCAATATGACGCCAATAAAAAACAAGTATTATAAACAGATGCGCCATAAATGGCACTGCCTTAAGCTATCTTTCACTATAATGCCTAAATCTCACAGTAGAGCTCATTGAGAAATGTAGCCTCCAACTAAAACACTATTGGCCTTTATGCAGCTCAACAACTTATTTGTTATGCCTGTGTAACAGTGAATAAGTTCACTAGCGATCAAATAGCCAAATGACAAAGCCAACAGAATTGGTATGGGTGACACCAGAGGGAAGATGGGGGTGATACACCACGCACTTTATTGTTTAAAGCATTCAAAACAAAGGGGCTGCGCATTAAGTTCAAGCCTACTTTACAGTAACGCCCGCATGTCTTCACGCAAAAGCAAAAACGCATCGTTACCCAGACTATGGGTTTCTTTCAACCTAGAAACCGCAGTTGGGCGCGAAAAAGATGTGTACCAAAAGTAGGCCCCTCTAGGGGAGTTATTGGTGTGCATAGTGAATGTTACATTCGCGTGGCCACCTTATTGGTAGTGAGCCGAATGTAACATTTGCTAGGTGCATCAATAACTTGTGCATACTTTCGTGATCCAACTGCGATTTCTAGGTTCAACATGTTGATAGGTTTTTTACCGAAATCGAGAGGTTCAAAGTTCTTTCTCAAGGAGTTTACCTCTTTGGCTTCGACCCACTTGAACGCCATTGACCCATCATCAAAGGCTCTTTTTTCAACATTCCCCTGATAAAAAATTTCGACTTTTTCATGCCGCTTATCTGCAGCGATCTTTTGATACAACGCTTTTACCGTACTTTTTTCGCCTTCCAGTACCTGCATATTTTCGCAGTCGTGACAAACTAACATGCCAGTAATACCCAGGGTTTTATTAAATAATCGAGCCTTTTCTAAAATTTTCGTTAGTTGCTTATCCGTTAATTAAAGGCTTAGGGCTTAGGCTCGTGTAAAGTAATTCATACATATCAATACCTGTTTTAGTAGCAGTTCATGGCTATGTTTTAGAGTCACCTTCAGTCTTTTATCGGCCGCACCATACCACAGCTTCCAGCTGCAATCATGTCATCGCTGATTCAGTAGTTCCAACACTGCCATTAATCGCTCATTGACCGACTGCATTTCTAACACACTTTGCTGAAAGCTGGATTCTAACTGTACTAAATGAAAGAGCATAAAACTAAAATCAACCGCATCCGCTAAAATCAACTTGTCACCCATCAACACTTTTTGAATTTCTGGCGAATGGTACGTTAGCATTTGTAGACGTTTTAAAATCTTTTGTTGTGTCAGCTTAGCTGTCTTTTTGTCATCCTCGTTAATGGCCTTATCGTTATACTCTTCACATTCATAAATAATAAATGGCAGACTTTGCACTTCACTAATAGCCTTGAAGCGCGTTTGTATATGCACATTGAGATATAGCCTGCCATCTTCAAGAGTGTTAAGTAATTCACACCGGCCGGCTGAAAAAATAGTCAAGGGTTTATAGCTAGCCTGATTAGAGTGCAAAACTTCTTCGCTTGACTGACTCGATTTTGCGGGTCGTATCAGTTTTTCTGTATGACTAATGGCCAACAACATATCATCTTCAATGCAATGCTTTGCCATCGCCCTATAGCGTGGTTCAAACACATGTAATGGAAACACCATACCAGGAAAGGTTACACAATCAGGAATAGGGAAAATAGCAATGTGCGTCATAGTAATAAGATTTATGCCGTCAGGTGAGATATAAGCGCTTCAATATATAAGTACTTAACAATATACAGTAGACCACTGTTAATTCAAGTCACTTAACTTCTCACGCATTAGGTTATTCTTTGCCTTTCTTACTCTGCATTAAACCAATTCAACCAAAATAGCAGTCGCCTCCCCTCCGCCTATACATAAAGCAGCTAAACCTCGTTTTTTTCCTTGACGCAGTAAATTATGTATTAAGGTAACAATGATTCGAGACCCACTAGAGCCCAGAGGATGACCCAAAGCACAAGCACCACCAGCAACATTTGTTTGCTCAGCAGTAAAACCCACCTCCTGCATTGCCAACATCGTTACCATGGCAAAAGCTTCGTTAATTTCCACTAAATCAATATCTGTAGGCTTCAGTTTTTGTTGCAATAGTATTTTATTTATAGCGCCTATAGGCGCGCAAGTAAATTCACTAGACTGTAATCCATAAGAGGTATAGTCAATGATTCTTGCTATAGGTGCAATACCCAACACATCTGCTTTATGCTGATGCGTTAGCATTAGCGCTGAAGCGCCATCAGCAATGGAGCTGGCATTAGCGGCGGTGATCGTGCCTTTTTCTGCAAAGGCAGGACGTAAAGTCGGTATCTTTTCAGGCTTTGCTAGTTCTGGCTGTTCATCGCTATCGACAATGGTTTCACCTTTCTTAGTGTTAATAATAACTGGCGTAATTTCTGCACTAAACCAACCTTGATCAATCGCCCGTCTTGCTCGGTTTAATGATTGCAAGCTGAAATTATCCATCGCTTGTCGAGTCAGGTGATACTTATCTGCGGTATTTTGCGCATGAAAACCCATCGCTTGTCCATCATAGGCATCCTGCAAACCATCGAGAAACATATGGTCGTAAAGTTGGTCATGTCCCATGCGATAACCCGAGCGTGCTTTATGGAGTAGATAAGGTGCATTACTCATCGACTCCATACCACCGGCAATCACCACATCAGCATTGCCCACTCTGAGCTGATCTGCCGCTAACATCACGGCTTTCATTCCGGAGCCACAGACTTTATTAATGGTTGTACACGAGGTTTGTTCGGTTAAGCCTGCGCTTAATGCCGCTTGTCTCGCGGGAGCTTGGGCAAGACCCGCAGACAATACACAGCCCATGTAGACTTCATCAATAGCACTAGCCGCAATACCCGTAAACCCCAAGACACCTTGTATAGCAGCGGCACCTAACAAAGGCGCAGACACGGTAGAAAGGCTGCCTTGAAAGGCACCCATGGGCGTGCGTTGCGCAGCAATGATAACAATGGATTCTTGCATGGTAATACTCTTTAATTCGCTAGCATAATTAAGGACTAGTTAAGATCAGCCAAGTGTTTAAATAAAGTTAATGATTCTGGGTTCGCCAAAGCATCTTCGTTGTTAACTACCCGCCCATGAATGATCTCTCTAACAGATAACTCGGCTATTTTTCCAGATTTGGTACGAGGTAGATCGGATACAGCAATAATGACTGCAGGCACGTGACGAGGTGAGGTGCCGCTACGAATTTTTTTCCGAACTTTATTTTTAAATTCATCATCAAGCACAACACCGACTGCAAGACGAACAAAGAGTATAATGCGCGTATCGTTATGCCATTCTTGGCCAACGCAAAGCCCTTCTTCAATGCCTTCCAATTGTTCAATTTGATTATAGATTTCTGCCGTGCCTATACGTACACCACCGGGGTTAAGCGTAGCGTCTGACCGACCATGAATAATAAATCCTTCTTGTTGCGTAAACTCAGCAAAATCTCCCTGACACCAAATATTATCGAAGCGATTATAATAAGCTTGGTGATATTTTTTATCGTCGATGTCATTCCAGAAACCAATAGGCATCGATGGAAAGGGGGAGCAACAGACTAGCTCGCCTTTTTCACCGTTAACTGGCTGCCCTTCATTATTGAAAACCTTCACATCCATGGCTAACATTGCCCCCTGTATTTCGCCAGTAAAAACTGGTTTCCATGGCACGCCACCAACAAAACAAGCAACGATATCAGTACCACCAGAAATAGAGGCTAACTGAACATTTTTTTTGATAGCGGAATAAACGTAAGAAAAATTCTCCTCCATAAGAGGCGAACCCGTGGACGCCAACAGACGAACAGAAGAAAGATCATGGGTATTAATAGGCGATAGTCCGGCATGACGAACCGAGTCAATATATTTTGCTGACGTGCCAAAAAGCGTAAATTTTTCTTGCTCGGCATAATCAAATAACACATTACCATCTGGGTAAAAGGGGGAGCCATCATAGAGCATAACGGTAGCTCGACAAGCCAAAGCACTGACTAGCCAATTCCACATCATCCAACCACAGGTAGTATAATAAAACGCTCGATCACCCTCTTCAAGGCCACAATGTAAGCGCAGCTCTTTGATATGCTGTAATAAAGTTCCCCCCGCAGAATGAATAATACACTTAGGTGCTCCTGTGGTTCCGGACGAGAATAAAATATATAAGGGGTGAGAAAACGGCAACCGCTTAAACGTAACCGCGCACGGGGTAAATGGATCAACAAAAGCAGTGAAAGAAAACCCGTTATTTAGAGCTGATGCTATTTTTTTTGTTTTTTCCTTATCTATAAAAGAGATAATAATGGTGGCATCAACACCTAGCTGAGGCGCAATTTTTTCAAGTCTTTCGCTAAGGTCAATAATTTTTCCATTATAATAATAGCCATCACAAGAAAAAAATAATGTAGGTTGGATTTGGCCAAAACGATCAACAACCGCTTTTTCACCGAAATCTGGAGAGCAAGATGACCAGATAGCGCCCAAAGATGCCGCCGCTAACATGATAGCGATCGCCTGCGGGGCATTAGGCAGCATCCCAACAATACGGTCGCCCTCACTAACACCATAGGCCAGCATGGCTTGCTGAATAAGTGACACTAGTTGGTTCAAGTCTTTCCATGAAAGTATTTCTTGCACGCCATCTTCACGACGAAAAATAATCGCTGGATCGTCTGTTTTTTTACTTAATAAATTTTCAGCAAAATTCAATGCCGCGTCAGGAAAAAACTGCGCTTCCGACAGCGTGTCTTGATTGATCAGTACGCGCCTGCCTTTATCTCCCACCACCGAGGCATCATCCCAGACAAGATCCCAGAAGTTGCTCACATCACTCACCGACCAACGATGCAGATCAGCATAATCAGTAAACCGTTCACCACTAAGCTTTTCTGCTTTTCGAGCAAATTGTGACATGGGACCCTTATCGATATCTGACTGGCTGGGCGTCCACAAGGGATTATTTTGATTATTCATAATATGCTGTTTAACATGATGTTATTAATTTAATATTCATTGCTCGAAAGGCAAGGCGCATCATCATTCCAAAAAATTAGTGCCCAAGTATTCCGAACTTAGATATTGAGTGTGCGCTTTATTTCCGCAACCCGCGCTTCATTGCTAAGCGCCAGCGCTCCATCTGCGTTCCACAATGAGTTTTCAAACCCAACACGGACTTTGCCACCCGCCTGGTGTGCGGCTAACAAACATTCCGTCTCGCTCTGTCCAAAGGCACAAGCGCCCCAGTCTGCCTGTATTCCCGTTGCCAACAACCAATCGGTAAACATCAGCAAATCATCGGGGTGGCTTTGTTGGCCTTTGGTGTATCGGCCCAGCACAAAAAGTAATTGGCGTTGGCTCGCCTTTGGCGTATGATTTTTAAGGCTCGACAATAAATCAGTCAACAACCTCAAATCTGTGGGGCTATATAAAATATGCTGTACAGCAATACCTTCATCATCACACCAATGATAAAAATCTACTACCGCATTGTGATCGTCGTCGGCCAACATTTCTGCAATTGACACAGACACTGCCGTTGGCTGAACCGCTTTAACCACTTGTCTTTGCTCCACTGGTGAATAGCGCCCTACTGCTTCGGTAGTAATCTGTACAAATAGACTAGGCAACTGCTTTTTCAGTTCTGCTATGGCTTCTCGATATAAGCCCGCATCCAGCGTGTGCTCGCCCTGCTCATCACGAACATGTAAATGCAATCCGCCAGCACCCGCGTGCCAACAGGCTTTTGCTGTTTGAACAATCTCAGGAATGATTAACGGTAATTGTGGATGATCGCTCTTACCTCGGCGTGCACCGTTTGGGGCCACCAGTATACGGGGTAGTTCATTCATAACGGTTTACTCATAACACTGCCTTAAAAGCTATGGATAGTTTAGTGACAATTTCTTCGATATGTTGCTCGTTAACAATAAAAGGGGGGGCCAAAAGTACATGATCTCCCCGCTTACCATCCACACTTCCACCATTGGGGTAACAAATCAAGCCAGCATCAAATGCAGCCGCCTTAATTTTTTGATGGATTTTTTGTTCTGTTGCAAAAGGGGTTTTCGTCTCACGATCAGCCACCAGTTCCAAACCTCGAAATAAACCACGACCCCGAATATCGCCCACATTCGGGTGCTGACCAAACGCATCCGTCAGTGCGGCCTGTAAGCTTTCGCCTAACTGTTGTGACTGTGTAATCAAATCTCCATCAATAAGGCGATTGAGTACGGCCAATCCCGCCGCACAAGCAGTCGCATGCCCCATATAAGTATGCCCATGCTGAAAGAAGCCTGAACCATCTGCAATGGTTTGATAGATTTCAGCGGTACATAACATCGCACCAATGGGTTGATAGCCTGCCCCCAGCCCCTTAGCTATGGTAATAATATCGGGAACGATATCTTCCTGCTCACAAGCAAATAGGCTTCCGGTTCTACCCATACCACACATGACTTCATCTAGAATCAATAGCACTCCGGAGTCATTACAAATTTCACGAATGCGGGTAAAGTAACCTTCTACGGCAGGCACGGCACCGAGTGTTGCGCCAACAACCGGCTCTGCCATAAAAGCCATCACATTTTCTGCGCCGAGACGTTCAATTTCAGTAGCTAACTCATTCGCAACACGCTGGCCATAATCAAACGAGGTTTCCCCGTCATGCCGCTCCCTATATTCATAACAAGGGCCAATGTGGGTGGTTTCCATCAGTAAAGGAGCAAACGCTTCGCGTCTGGCTCTATTGCCTCCAACGGCAAGCGCGCCTAGGGTATTGCCATGATAACTCTGTCGACGTGCGATCACATGCTTACGTGAGGGTTCGCCTTTTTCTATAAAAAACTGCCGAGCTAATTTTAAGGATGCCTCTACCGCCTCCGAGCCACCAGAAACAAAATAGACTTTTTCTATTCCTGCTGGTGCATGCTCTATTAGCCTATCGGCTAGCTGCTCGGTAGAATCCGCAGTGAAAAAGCTCGTATGAGCATAAGCAACATGATTCAACTGTTCTTTTATCGCTGCCACTACCGCTGCATCACTATGCCCTAAACAGGATGTTGCGGCACCACAAGAACCATCAATATAACGTTTACCATTGGTATCAAACAAATAAACACCACTCCCAGAAGACACTGTGGGCAAGGAGTTTTGGCTATGACGAGGAAAGACATGTGGCATGGGAAGAACCTATAAAAAAAGGGAGAATACGCCTATGGCAAGGCGCTAAGATCAGGCAACCACAATAGTAAGAATATTGCGCCAATACAAATGACTTTTTTTCTGACACTATGAAAAAAATTCATAGTGAATAATCTGCAGCAAGGGTGTGAAGAAGTGAGCGCGGTGATACGCTGGGACTTAAGACATGAAACTTTAATGCTACTAATAAAAAACGATCAAACCTACTCGTTACATCAAAAAAGTAGCCATTAGTAGACTCGACAATAAAAATAAAAACAGGCTAAAGGGGGGCTAGCGTTAAGGCGGCTAAAACTAAGGTCACACTAATGAAGTAAACAGCCCCTACATCACTCGCCTATTAATGATCCTCCGGGGAGTCGGGGCTGCTTTTTTACCCCTAAAGAAGCAAAGTTGTATTACGGTGTATAGCAGAATAATGATCAACCATATAAGTAACATAATACGCAGTATAGGTAATACACTATCCAGCCCTCCGAATAAAAATTCTAGAGAACCGACAATCCATGCAGGTGACCAATAGCCATTGTCACCGAGCACTGGTGTCACAAATAATACCAATACGGTTAAAAAAATAATGCGTCGAGGATAAACCCAAGGAATAGCACGAAACAATCGCCAAGTAACAATCAATAAACCCATTACAGACAACAGGTAAACTAACCAACCTGAAGCGTATTCTTGAAACTCTAGCATGCCGTTAACACCTTATTTAAATGTTCTTCTGTAAATATTTTTATGCCAATATAATAGCTACTTAGTCTATCCAGTGAATGACATGTTCCTCATAATCATCCGCTGCAACGCTTTTCTCTGAAATCACTTTTCCTTTTACCGAAAAGCCCAGCTGATGCACCAAGTCGGGCTTACCTGAAAGCAAAGGGTGCCATAACGGTAGCGATTCACCTTCGGCCAATAAACGATAACTACAGGTCGATGGCAACCAATCGAACTGCTGCACATCTTGTGGACGTAATTGCAGGCATTCTTTCACTAACTGCTGACGCTGACTATAATCTTTACAACGACAAGTCTGTTCATCTAAGTAACGGCAAGCAACATCGGTGTAGTACACATCACCGGTGTCTTCATCTTCTAATTTATGTAAACAACATTTAGCGCAGCCATCACACAGCGACTCCCATTCATCTTTACTCATCTGCGCAAAGGTTTTACTCTGCCAAAATGGCAGCGCACTAGAATTTTTCACATAACACCCTTCTCATTTGACGTTCGACATTTGTCGTTCTATCTCTAGGTATTTGAGAGAGGAGAATTTGAGAGCATGGTATTTTTTTCACGCAGCTGACTCATTTCACTTTCAGCAGTGTCATATACTGACGGCGGCATTTGCAAATAAAAGCCTTGCGCATCAATCGCCGCTAACACCTCTATCGCCTTCACGCGTGCCAATTTCTTTTCTGGCGTGATCAATAAGGTCATCGCCAGCTCCGTTTTTCCCATTTGGCGCATCAAGGCTTCAGGTATGCCTTCAAAGCCTGTTTTTTTATCAACATAGATATACATGCCTTCTTTTTTAGCGCAACGATAAATCGAACAGATGCGTTTCATAGCGATTCCCCTGTGGGAGACGATTGCAAATACGCTAATAACTTATCGCCTATCACTGCCTGCCGCCAATCAGTTAAGGTTTGAGGTAAAGCATAAGTCCCTGCCACATCTATTTTAGAACGTATCAAGGCTTCATAATCTTTTTTACGCACAAGTAATTCTTGAGGCAGGTCGATGGCTTCTGCCTTATCTTTAACAATCTGCTTTAATTTCTTTAATAACACGTTTTGCTCTCCCTGCAGAGGCCTTGCTAAAGCTTCAGGATAATCTGCCTGATCATCTAGGGTGTCACTAATCATTGATAATAATAACTGCCCGAACTCATCTACAAGGCGATAGTGAATATCTTGAATGCGTTTCAACTGATTAAAATCTGTCGGTAATTTCAATGCGATATCAAACAGGCTAGTATCTTTGATCACACGGCCACGGGGTAAGTCGCGTTCTCGGGCTTGACGTTCACGCCAACGGCATAAGCAAATTAACACCGCTAGTTGATCAGGATTTAATTTCCATGCAGATTTAATGCGCAGGTAATATTGTTCATCATGATGGGTGTTACGCAATTTATTAATGATAGCCAAGCAATCAGACTCCACCCATGAAACACGTTGCGAACGTTGTAATGTTTCTACTAAGGTTCGATATAAACCTAACAAATAAACCACATCAAGTGCGGCATAACTGAGCTGTGAATCACTCAATGGTCGCTGCAGCCAATCCGAACGAGTTTCGTGTTTTGGAATATCAACACCTTCCACTTCGCGTAACAAATTCGCATAACCGATAGAAGCACCATAGCCTGCAAAACCTGCGGCGATTTGTGTATCAAACAAAGTAACGGGCAAAACACCCAATGCGGTTTGAAAGACCTCTAAGTCTTCCGAGCAAGCATGAACTACTTTAACAATAGCGGGATTAATTAATAAATCGGCTAAGGGCTGGGTATTCGTAATCGCTAATGGGTCAATTAAATATACGCCGTTTGCATCGGCAATTTGTAATAAACCAATATGGGCAAAGTAGGTACGCGTACGCACGAACTCAGTATCTAAAGCAATGGCTGGCTGTTGAGATAAATTCTCGCATAACTGCGCTAGGGCAATATCGTTATCGATCCATTGGTAATCAACAGTAATCATAAGAAATACAACATAAAATGAAAGGGCTCAGTTAAAAAGCACGCCGACTTGAGAAGGCATGAGTGAGGGTACCACCATCGATAAATTCAAGCTCACCACCTAAGGGAACACCATGTGCAATACGAGAAACATTAATACCACAGTGGCGCGCCTGATCAGCAATATAGTGGGCAGTGGCTTCACCTTCAACGGTAGGGTTTGTCGCTAAAATTAATTCTTCCACTCGGGCGCTATTATCAGTATCCGCTGCCGCCTGTAAACGCTGGAATAAATCGGGCAAACCTAATTCTTCTGGCCCAATCCCATCTATGGGAGATAAGTGGCCGTTGAGGACAAAATATTTTCCCTGATAAGTCCCTGACTGTTCAATGGCGACTACATCCGCTGGCGTCTCAACTACGCATAATAGTGTCTGGTTACGCTTAGTATTGCTACAAATAAAACACACGGCTTGCTCAGTTAAAATACGACACTGCTGACAACGTCCGACTTTTTCTATCGCCGTATCCAAACCAGCAACTAAACGCTTCGCGCCTTCTGGGTCGCGTTCTAGTAAGTGCAAAGCCATTCTTTGAGCCGATTTTCTGCCCACGCCCGGGAGACAACAAAGGGAGTGTATTAATTCATCGATTAAGGGACTAAACAAAAGATAAGCCTTTTATTGAAAATAAATGCGAAGGTCTCTTTGAGAACCGCTGAATAATAATAAACTAAAATGGCATCTTAAACCCTGGCGGCATGTCAATCCCACCCGTTAATTCACCCACCATATCTTTATTCGCCTGTTCTACTTTACGTACAGCATCATTGACGGCAGCAGCAAGTAAGTCTTCTAGCACTGACTTATCTTCTGTTAATAATTCGGCTGCAATATCAACTGACGTAACATCGTGTCGGCCTGTCATAGCAATTTTTACCATACCAGCACCAGACTCACCGGAAACTATTTTGCTCGCTAAGCCTTCTTGCATTTTTTGCATATTATCTTGCATAGCTTGCGCCTGCTTCATTAGATCGCCGAGACCTTTCATATTCACCTCACTCTACAATAGTAATGACAATATTAATAACCATGCTATTAACAACCGTATACATGCAATGGTTACACATTTCAATTAACTGGGGTAATGGAATCCGCCACAATTGTGGCATCAAATAATTCTTGTAACTGCTGTACTACAGGATCGCTTTCTATAGCGACCTTGGCTTGCTGTTGTCGTTCTTGCTGACGCCGAATAATAATTTGCGCGGGTGTTTCGGCCGTATTTTCGCCAACATTAATCAGCACCTGCACGGTTTGAGAAAAATAGTCACTCAGTAATTCAGCTAAATATTGTTGATGTTTACTATCGTATAAGGTACTTTGCCGCTCATCCAGTAGAAAAATTATTTGTCGATTTTGAACGCTAACTAGCTGACAATTAGCGACTGTACTTTGTAACAGGCCTCCGGTCTTAATATTCGAATAGACCAAAAACCAATTTTCTGCGTTTACTTCTTCTAGACTTATTTCCGCTGCTGTCTGCTGACTTAATTCTGCATTAACCGTTTCATTATTAGCATGTTCATCAAACGCTAATTCATCCCGTGACACCTCCGGCTCAACAACTACCTCGGGAACTAACTCAGAAACTATTGAACTTGGCATTGTAGAAAATTCTACAGGTTCAGCATTCGACAAAGCTGCTATTGTGGATACCTGAAGCTCTAAATCTGGCTCTGCCAACACAGTGGCAGCACTAGACTTTTTTACAGGTTCAGTGCCCTCCCCTTCAAGACTGTTACTTAAAACCGCTTCATCTATTTTTTCTGCCTCAACAGACTGTGCAGGTGCCACTACGTTTTGTACTAGTGCTTTCGAGGCTATTTTTTTCGGTAAATGGTTCACGCCCTGAGGCTTAAATGCCAACATGCGCAATAACACCATCTCAAAGCCACTGCGAGGATCTGGCACCAAAGGTAGATCTCTACGCCCCAATAAAGCGGTTTGATAATACAATTGAACATCTTCTACACTGATTGATTGTGCAAAATCATAAATTTGTTGTCGGTCACCTTGGCTATTATCAACAGCTTCTGGCAAGGCTTGTGCAATAGCAATACGATGCAGCGTCGCAATAAGCTCTGCTAGTGCAGCACTATAGTCTGGAGAGTGCTCAGCTAAGTCCGCTACTGCCTGCAACAATAACTGCACATCTTCTGCAATTAAGGCGGTTAATACGTCATATACTAATGACTGATCAATAGTCCCCAACATAGTGCGTACATCAAGATCGGTAATTTTACCGTCGCCAAATGCAATCGATTGGTCAGTTAAGCTTAAGGCATCGCGCATACTGCCATCAGCTGAACGCGCCAACTGCCACAAACCCGCGTCTTCAAATGGCACCATTTCTTTTTCAAGCACAAATTGTAAATGCGTAACAATACGTTGCGGATTCATGTTTTTAAGATTGAATTGCAAGCAGCGCGATAAAATGGTGACAGGTAATTTTTGTGGATCTGTAGTGGCCAATAAAAATTTTACGTGAGGCGGTGGCTCCTCCAAGGTTTTCAGCAAGGCATTAAAGCTGCTATTCGATAGCATATGCACTTCATCGATCAGGTACACCTTATAGCGTCCTCTGGTGGGCGCATATTGAACGTTTTCAAGTAATTCGCGGGTATCTTCCACCTTGGTGCGCGAAGCCGCATCCACTTCGATCAAATCAACAAAGCGGCCTTCATTGATTTCGACACAAGAGCTGCACTCATTACAAGGGACCGAACTCACCCCCACCTCACAATTAAGGCACTTAGCCAAAATGCGCGCGATAGTAGTTTTACCCACACCTCGTGTGCCAGTGAACAGGTAAGCATGGTGCAGGCGATCATGGTCCAAGGCATTAATAAGCGCCTGTAAGACATGCTCCTGCCCCACCATTTCACGAAAAGTACGGGGGCGCCACTTACGGGCGAGAACTTGATAACTCATTATTGTAGATAATTCACTTGATTTAGTTGCTGCAGATTATAACGGAAGTGGGGGGGAACGGCTATGTAGTATCTGTGAGTCATGGGAAGTAAGACGCGAGACAACGTAAAAGAAAAAGCGCCTAACATCTCAGCTCATTCTAATTCTGTAAAAGCGCTCCTCAATACGTGCTTTTTGCGCAAGAGCAAGGCACCACCACGCGGACGACGGCATGAACGCAGCAAGCCAAAGCCGAGAACCAGGGGTTACATTAGTAAATGACCACTTTGATTTAAATATATGGGGAGCACGGAGACCCTCAAGTATAAGAAACGCAGCTATTATGCAAAAAACACGCATTGAAGAGTGCTTTTTAACCTAAATTCCGCAGTTGAATCGTAGCGAGGGTGACTAAGGTGCGGAATATAGAGTGATTTTTTGCTTTTTTAAGCAAATTCGTAGCTATCCTACGGGTGCAGCCTAAAAAAGTGAAAAACACTGTAGATTCGGTGCCTTAGACAACCGCAGTAGATTCAACTGCGGAATTTAGGTTTAAGGTGGAGCCCTCAGCCAGCCACACTCCGGCACATAACAACACTGCTACCGTTGCTCCCTTCCAGGCCTGGCGGAGTTTACAGAGCGTTATTGCGAAGGGACCGACTGAGTTCTCCATAACAACTCGATATTGCCTAGGGCAGTAGCGAGGGCGTGGATTATGGAGAGTTTCGAAACAAGTTTCAAGGGGAAAATGTAGCTAGCATTGAGAACAATACATCAATATCAAAAGACATCGTTATACATGTGGCATAAGTTTACCTATACTCATCATAGACGCGACTAAAATTCGACCAAAATCGCTAACACTCAAACAGAATGCATAATGAGCACGATCAACTTATGGGCAATATAAAACCGATGTTTGTAAATAAGCGCTTCTCTATGCACAACCTGACCAGACCAACAAAGCAATTCACCATCAAGCCTTTGCTATGCCTGCTAATTCTTCTGGTCTCAGCCTCGGCCAACAGTACTATATATCGCTATATAGACCCTCAAGGACGCCTGGTATTTACAGATAAGCCTAAGCATGCCGGTTATATACGCCTAGAAAAAACCTTGGCCGGTTGGACAGTTGCGCGAAAAAGATATTCATGGAAAAGCAATCAGCGAAGATTTTCACCGACTATCGAACGTGTCGCCGACAAATATCGTCTATCTCATCATCTAGTGCATGCAGTTATCATGGTTGAGTCTGCCTATAACCCCTCCGCGATATCGAAAGCTGGAGCGCAAGGCCTAATGCAATTAATGCCTGCAACCGCTAGTCGCTTTGGTGTCAACGACCCCTATAACCCCCATCAAAATATTGAAGCGGGCACAGAATACCTAAAGCATTTAATGGGGCTCTTTAAAAACAACCTATCGCTAGCGCTAGCCGCCTACAATGCGGGGGAAAATGCGGTTAAAAAATATAATAATCGCATCCCGCCTTACAAAGAGACACAAAATTACGTTAAAAAAGTTTTAAAGTACTATCGGCAATACGCTGCTACAGAAAAGAACAGCTAAGAATTGTAGCTGGATCTACAGAGCAAACAAAAGCTGGCGTAGTTTACTACTGTTGCAAACTTTACCTTTATCGATCCGCTGCACGTTGCTCTAAGTGAGACGACTTATGCATAAAGTTCATACGTCTTCGACCAAATACCCGAAATGCACGCTGAAAATCTAGGGGCATCAGGCTAATAAAGCTCACCGTTAATGTTAATAAATGGCTATTCTGGCTCATCATGGCTTGCTCAAGCATTGAAAATAAGACTTGGGGTTCGTCATCTAGCGTAAAGGGATGACCTTCTACGGACTCATATTCGTTGGCAAGCTCAACAAAGTCACCTTCGACTTGAGCATTAATTTGCTGAATAAAATTATCCCAAAGTGGACGATTCATACCGACACCCCTATCAAATCAGTTATTTTTATGAAAGCAGACAGTGCTCTAATAGTAGTCCATCCCTGAGTAGATATAAGTTTATTCTCGCTTTTATAGTAGTGATCCACATCACACTTATCAAAAACAGTATAAAAACCTACCCTCTGCTTATAAATACGTCACTGAAATGCGATGCTATGATGTATTGATCAGCTAAACCAAACGGCTATATTTTCTGCACTTGCGCGCTATCCGAAAGCAGATAACTGCTATATCATGCCCACTTCCATTCACCCTGACATTATATGATCCGTAAATATGCACCTTTTTGTCGATAATTTAACCAATGTAGACTTTAGCTACCTAGACCCTAACAGAGGCCTAGTAGGCGAAACCTGGCTAGCCAATATCGTTTTAGAAGGCAGCCTAGATGAACAAGGCATGGTGTGCGACTTTGGTATCGTTAAGAAAACAGTACGCGACTGGTTAGATACCTATATCGATCATTGCTTAGTGGTTGCAGCGGAAGCAGAAACCATCGATATTGTCCGCAACGACGCTACGATCGATTTAACATTTCAATATGCCGATAAACAGCTGCGCTGCTCTTCTCCCTCACAAGCCATTAGCTTAATTAATAGCCCAAGCATTACCCCTGAGAGCGTCGCTACATGGTGTATAGAAAAATTACGTGAATTACTCCCTGACACCATTGCTCGTATCACTTTACGTTTCACCCCCGAGCAGATTAAGCATCAATTTTATCACTACAGCCATGGTTTAAAAAAACACAGAGGCAATTGCCAACGTATTGCCCATGGACATCGCTCAACCATAGAGATTACTCGAGATGATCAACGTGACCATCCCTTAGAAGCCCAGTGGTGCGAACAATGGCGTGATATCTATGTGGGTACACGCGGTGATCTAATCAATACCATCGACATTAATGGCCGCGCCTACTACCACTTCGCTTATGACTCAGAGCAAGGGCATTTTGAGCTAATGCTCCCCATCACTGATTGCTACCTTATTGATACCGATAGCACGGTAGAATTCATCGCTCGCCATATCGCCGACACACTCAAGCAACAAAACCCTATCAACGAATTTGTTGTGCGTGCTTATGAAGGTATTGGTAAAGGTGCTATTGCAGTATCTTAGCTGCTTACCTCGGGCATTGCTGTATATTCCCCGCTGCTTTTCTCCAGCAAGAACCCAAAGGGGGAGAGTGTGAGTAAAGGTACACAAACATATGTTTATTAAAATTTCCTACGACATTGTCAATCGATACTAAAAAATTCATTTTTAGAACAAAACAGCAAGTAATTACCCTCGCATACAGCGAACAATCGTCTAGGCTAAAGGTTAGTAATACTAATTCACCGAGTGGAATCCATGAAAAATCTGAGTATTCGTCAAAAAATTATTTTTGCCTCTATGGCTCCCGTCATTCTCCTATCCGTAGTCATGATGTGGATGGTTTACAATTCCACGCAGACGATCGTCGAAAGAACTAGCGCCGCCGTTAGCCTATCTCAACAAGAAACCATCAAAGCGTCGATTAAAAGTCATGTTGATATTGCCGTCAGCTCCATTCAGTCTATTTATGACAAGGCTGGCGCTGATGACGAGGATGCCAAGCAACAAGTATTGACTATCTTACGCAGCATGGACTTTGATAATGGCAACTATATCTTCGTTTATCAGTATGACGGCACTAACCTAGCCACTCGAGCCAAACGCTCACTGGAGGGTAAGAACCTCATTAAATTAAAAGATGCCAATGGTAAATCATTAATTAAAGACTTAATTAATATTGCCAAATCAGGCGGGGATTATTACCAGTATATTTGGTTCAATCCTGCCAATGACCAAGATGAACCCAAAATGTCCTATGCGATAGGTTTAGATAAATGGGGCTGGATGGTAGGCACGGGTGCTTATATGAATAGCATCGACAAAGAAGTAGCCAATATTAGCAATCAAATTCACGAAGAAAGTAATGCTGCGCTATTAAGTGAAGGCATTATCGCTTTGGTGATGATCTCTGCAGCCGCTTTTATTGGTATCATTTTATCGCGCTATATTGCTGCGCCTATCCAACAGATGGCAGAACATATGGATTTAATTTCAGCCGGCGATCTAACACCACGAATGAATACCACAGCAACGGATGAAGTGGGCATGTTTAGCCAAAAATTTAATCAATTCCTCGATAAAATTCAAGAAGTATTATCAGATGTGGCCGCAAGTGCCCAACAACTTTCTGGATCAGCGAGCGAACTTAATAAAATGTCTAGTGACACTTACGAAGTCATCGTCAAGCAAGATGCTGAAACCGTTGCCATTGCATCTTCAGTAGAAGAGATGTCTGCCAATTCTCAGGAAATTGCGAGTAATGGTGACACGGTTAAAGTCGCCGCTAATGATGCAGGCGAAAAAACCAAAGAGGGAGCCGTCGCAGTAAAAAGCAATCTTGATTCGATGAAAGCTCTTGCCAGTGATATTGATGAAGCCTCTCAATCGGTGAACGCCGTGGAGAAGCGTACAGATGAAATTAAAACCATGCTGGAAGTGATTCAATCGGTAACCGAACAAACCAATTTACTCGCGCTGAATGCCGCTATTGAAGCCGCACGTGCCGGTGAGCAAGGACGCGGTTTTGCCGTAGTGGCCGATGAAGTACGCTCGCTAGCGATGCGCAGTGGTGAATCTGCTGAAGAAATTCGTCGTATTATTGAAGGCTTAATTACTGACACCAAATTTGCTGTCGACTGTATGACCACATCAAAAGAACGCTCGGAACAAAACTTAGCCCAAACCGAGGTGGTTTCCAGCTCTTTAGATGCCATTGAACACTCGATAGAATCCATCTTAAAAACTAGCGAAGTGATTGCATGCGCCACCAACGAACAAAACACGGTGGCACAAGAAATATCAAACAATACTGCTCGCATTAAAGAGTTTTCCACCGCAAGCGCGGAAAGTATTCGCAACAACTCGGAAGCTAGCGAGCAATTAGATGCCTTAAGTAAGGAGCTATTAAAAGGTATTTCGTATTTTAAGTTAGGCTAAAAGAATAGTGGCTCGTCACAAGTCTCCATGAAAAAATGGAGCTTGTGACTAACGATATTAAATAACTATTTTATTCAGCACGCATCTGTGGAAATAATAGTACGTCGCGAATAGAAGCAGAATCCGTGAGTAACATCACCAAACGATCAATGCCTATACCCTCACCTGCGGTCGGCGGCAAACCATATTCTAAGGCTCGAATATAATCCGCATCAAAATGCATAGCTTCAATATCACCCGAGTCTTTTTCAGCAACCTGCTCTTGGAAACGCGCTGCCTGATCTTCAGCATCATTTAACTCAGAGAAACCATTAGCAATTTCACGACCACCAACAAAAAATTCAAACCTATCGGTAACAAAGGGATCATTATCATTACGGCGTGCCAACGGCGACACCTCGGTTGGATACTGGGTAATAAACGTTGGCTGATCTAATTTGTGCTCGACGGTTTTGTCAAAAATCTCTATTTGAACTTTGCCTAAGCCCCATGAGTCTTTTAAGTGAATACTTAGGCCTTTAGCAATGTCACGAGCACTGTCTTCATTAGCCAATGCCTCAGCGCTAATATTTTCATTGAACTGTAAAATAGCATCAAACACACTGATGCGGGCAAATGGTTTAGCGAAATCATAAACCACTTCTTTTGTTACCTCACCATCAGCATTTTTAGTGGTGTTCTTAACATCGGTAGAACCCAATACATTCTCGGCTATTTGACGCAACAACTCTTCGGTTAAATTCATCAAATCATTGTAGTCCGCATAGGCCTGATAAAATTCCAACATAGTGAATTCTGGATTATGCCGAGTGGATAAACCTTCGTTACGGAAGTTACGGTTAATTTCGTACACTCGCTCAAAACCACCCACGACTAAACGCTTCAAGTACAGTTCAGGCGCAATACGCAGATACATATCCATATCTAAGGCATTATGGTGAGTAATAAACGGACGTGCCGTAGCACCACCTGGAATGGACTGTAACATCGGCGTTTCTACTTCCAAGAAATCATTACCATCCAGGTAACTACGAATAAAACTAATCACTTGCGAACGTACTTTGAAGGTTTCTCGCACTTCGGGGTTAACGATTAGATCTACATAGCGTTGACGATAACGAATCTCTTGATCTGCCAAGCCGTGATATTTATCCGGCAAAGGACGCAGAGCTTTGGTTAAGAGCTGATACTGCTCTAGATTAACGTATAAATCCCCTTTACCCGATTTATGTAAAGCGCCACTAACATTAACAATATCACCAATATCCCATAGGCCAGTCGTCTCTTTTAACTGCTTCTGCGCATCTTTGCTGGCGTATAATTGAATGCGTCCGGTGACATCCTGCAATACAATAAAAGGTCCACGTTTAGCCATCACACGACCAGCAACTGAGACTTTATGATCCAAGATTTCTAATTCAGGCTTGGTCTTTTCACCAAATTCAGCTTGTAGATCTGCCGCTTTATGTTCCCGCGTTACCGCATTAGGGAAGGCGATACCTTGTTCGCGAATAAGCGATAGCTTTTCGCGACGCTCAGCAATTAATTTGTTTTCGTCTTTGGGTTCGTTGCTCATAATAACTCTATTTTTGTTAGGTAAATTAAATGTGTTGTGTGATTTTTTAACTAATAATTTTAGCTGGTCAATTGCTGCTTGCGGCTACAGCTCATCTACAAGCCCGCCTTTAAGCTGGCTTCAATAAATTGATCTAGACTGCCGTCTAATACCGCTTGGCAATTACTGGTTTGAACATGGGTACGTAAATCTTTAATGCGTTGGTCATCTAGAACGTAAGAACGAATCTGGCTACCCCAACCAATATCCGACTTATTATCTTCCTGCTCTTGTTTGTCCGCATTGCGACGCTGTAATTCTTGTTCATATAATCTTGCGCGGAGCATTTTCCACGCAGTATCGCGATTTTGATGCTGAGAACGCTGGCTCTGACACTGCACCACTATACCACTAGCCTCGTGGGTTAAGCGTACCGCCGAATCAGTTTTGTTGACGTGCTGACCACCCGCGCCCGACGCACGATAAGTATCTTCTCTTACCTCAGACTTATCCACATCGACTTCAAAGTCATCATCAATTTCTGGCGACACAAATACCGAACAAAAAGAAGTATGCCGACGACTACTGGAATCAAACGGTGATTTCCGCACTAAGCGATGCACGCCAGTTTCTGTACGCAACCAACCGAAGGCATAATCACCCTCAAAACGAATGGTCGCACTTTTGATCCCCGCCACATCACCTGCAGAGGCTTCCTCTAATGTGGTTTTAAACCCTCTCGCATCACCCCAACGCAAATACATACGTAAGACCATTTCAGCCCAGTCTTGGGCTTCTGTACCCCCCGAGCCTGACTGAATATCTAAATAGGCATTATTACTATCGGTTTCACCCGAGAACATACGCCGAAACTCTAATGTCTCCAGTTGAGCAGACAGTTGGTCTATCTCTTCCTGCACATCCATTAAGATGCATTCATCATCCTCTTCAACCGCCATATCCAAGAGCTCGCGGGCATCAACAATGCCCACATCTAAGGTTTTGATAGTGCCCACAATAGTTTCTAGGGCAGCACGCTCTTTACCTAAGGCTTGCGCTCGGGCAGGGTCATTCCATACTTCGGGTTCCGCAAGGTCTAACTCAACTTCGGCCAGTTGTTCTTGCTTACCATCATAGTCAAAGATACCCCCTAAGCACGTGGGTGCGCTCTTGTAAGGATTTGAGGGTGGTTAGATAAGGATTAATTTCCATAGGGGCTTTCCATAAGAGATAGGGCTCATTCATTGCACAGACAAATTGGCCGATGATTGTACCTCATACGTCCCTTGCCTACATCCTTGCAGACAATACTTGTAAGTAATAGTGGGCCTACTTAGCAAAATTAGTCCCCTTTAAGTGACGTGAAATGATCGGAGAAATGCACCGATTTTTCGCTGTCGCAGTAGACTTTGCCTGCGTTCGACAGTCTACTAAAGCTACGGTCAGCAATGCGGCCAAACGCTGACCCGCTAACTGTAGGCGCTGCATAGCTATCGGGTAATACTGAGCGCAGTAATTTGCGGGTAGTCTTTTACTCTTTAAACTAGCATAAAGCTGCCTAGTAATGGCAAATGATTCATCTGCCCAAGCTACAACCGACATTTCTTCTGAAGACGCTGGTTTATCGCGCTGCTGATAAAAATCTTTATGCTGATGTAGACCTTGTTGTGTGAATAAATAGCTACCCAAAAGCCGCCACGAAGGCTTTTTTCCACTCAACTTGCGGCAATACAAGAGCTCACTATCCCATAAACGATGCAAGGATACCGACTTACCAGCAAACAGCACCTTTCTGCGCGTCCCGCCTCTATCGTCTCTGTAGGACACATGTAAAGGTTGATGAACATCCGCAACAAAGTGGCCCACTAACAACAAGGCTTTATCTCGATCCCGTTGTGGCAAAGCCGTATTGCCTAGCTGCAGTGAAAAGTGTTCGATAGCGCTGACAACACATTGTGGTGATTGCTGGCTGAGGCAGTCTGCCGATGCCGCTGTGGTAGCTGTTTTTGAGAGGTTCATATAATGCAGCGGCTTCAAATAATCATATTGTGTTTGGCTTTTAATATGGTCAGCCCAAACACAGCTTTCGGCAAAGGTACGGTAAGCCATGCGTTTGGCAGCACTCGATAGGCGTTTTTTGATGACAGCGGAAGAGGAGCGCCAAGCAATATCACAAACTACTCGATGTCCTAATGGTCCCCATGCGTGCGCTATATTGGCAGTGGTTAGCATTATCAAAAGAAAACTATAGGGAATAAGTTTTGTCATTTTTTTAGTATTGCTTTTGAGCGCCATGTGAACATTTACACTATTATACCCGTAACGTTTGAGATTTAGGTGTTCAGGGTGCTTCGCTAGTTATTCATAGATAGCGGTTCATAGCAAGGCGCGACAACGCAGCATAACTATTCTATGTAGGCGGAGCACCAACTAGTAGGCGCCCTGCTATGGGCAAAAAACGACGTGCTATGACTACAGGACATCGGTAAAGTACGTGAGTAGGAGCGGAAGCTTTGGATACCTAAATCTCAAATGCCACGGGTATATTACATCTTATAGTGAACTTTAAAAATTTACTGTAGTCCTAAAAATTGTGTAAAACGTTAAACAATAACGTCATCTGAAAGATACTTTAAAATACACTACGTTAAGCATACGAAATTAACTACTTTTTATTCACTACTGTTGGAGAGAAACCACAATGAACAAAACAAAAACTTCACTTGTTATCACTAGCGCTATCGCGGCTGGTTTATTTATGGCCACCGCACAAGATTCAGTGGCTGGCCCTAAATTTAAAGCCGAGAAATGTTACGGTGTCGCTAAAGCGGGCAAGAATGATTGTGCTGCAGGCCCAGGCACTAGCTGTGCAGGGACTTCCACTAAGGATGCTCAAGGTAATGCTTGGATGTTTGTACCGAAAGGTTCATGCGAACGTTTGGTTGGTGGCGCTCTAGAAGCTAAATAATAGCCCTGGGGATAACCCTATAGCTATAAAACAAAAGGCCAACTACAATAGTTGGCCTTTTTTACACACTTAATTTAATATAATAGCGCTATTATGCAAACACTATCAGGCATCGGTATCGGCTTAAAAGCACAACATTACGATGAAATACTCGAATGTAAACCCGCCCTTGATTGGCTTGAAGTACATCCAGAAAACTATATGGGCACAGGCGGCCTACCACACAAATATTTAACCGAAATAAACCAATATTATCCGCTATCTATGCATGGTGTTGGCCTATCATTAGGCTGTGCTGATGGGATCAGTGATGAACACTTGAGCGCGCTAAAAAGCGTTGTCGATCGCTATCAACCCATTCAAGTCTCCGAGCATTTATCTTGGAGCCATTGGCGTAAAACTTTTTTAAATGACTTGTTGCCCCTACCCTACAATCAAGAGTCACTGCAATGTGTCGTCACTAATATTCAACACGTACAAGAAACCCTACAGCGCAATATCTTTATTGAAAACCCTTCGACTTACCTCGGCTTTCATCACAGTGATATGAGCGAAACCGATTTTCTTAGGGCGCTTGTTAAGCAAACGGATTGTGGCTTATTGCTCGATATTAACAATGTCTACGTCTCCGCTAATAACCAGCATTACTCAGCTGAAACCTATATTCAACAGTACCCATTACATGCCGTAGGTGAAATTCACCTTGCAGGCCACGCAAAAGAAGTCATTGATAATGAAACCGTCTTAATTGACGATCATGGTTCCCCTGTCATTGATGATGTCTGGCAATTATTTTCCCATACAATTGCGCAATTAACGCACGATGTTCCCGTGCTAATTGAATGGGATACCGACATACCCGCGTTGGAGATTTTACTAGCAGAAGCGAATAAAGCAAAAATGGCACTGGCAGCAATGACAGCCATAACTAGGGGTGACGGCACATGAGTGATTTACCTCCTACTATCCGCTCATCATTTCCTTCTCCATCGCCCAGCTTAGCTGATTGGCAAGCAGACTTTTCGCGTTCATTACTCAGTGATTTAACTTCGCGCTTGAGTTCTAGTTTTCAAAGCGTATCCAACCATGCCAGTCAGCAACGCTTTGCTATTTATCAAAACAATGTATTTCACTCCCTAACTACGGCACTTGGTGATCTTTACCCTGTCATCAAAAAGCTGGTGGGTGATGATTTTTTTATGGCCACGGCAGGGGTATATTTACGTGAGCACCCACCACAACAAGCGGCAATGGTAAATTTTGGGCAAGATTTTCCCAATTTTTTAAACCATTTCGAACATACTTGCCAACTACCTTATTTATCACCTGTTGCAACCTTAGAGCTTGCTCGTCAGCGAGCTTACCATGCAGAGGATAAAGACCCGTTAACTGCAGAAGTACTTGCCAGCATCCCCCCAGAAAGATTAGCCTCGGCAAAAATAGGGTTACATCCTTCGCTGCAGCTATTAAGCGCTGAGCAGCCCATTTTCAGTATTTGGCAAGCCAACCAAGATGAACATGAAACTGAAGAAAACATCAATATTAATGAACCTCAGCAAGTTTTAGTAGTCAGACCTTTATATGTAATATCCATGTATAATATTGATACAAGCACCTATCAACTACTTAATTGTTTGAGCAATGGCGATGAATTACGCAAAGCTATTGAGACAACCCTAGACACAGATCAAACAGCGGACATCAGCCAGATAATTCAGTTTTTAATAGAAGCACAATTGTTCAGCTCAATTGTTTACAATAAAAAAATATAAAAATTACGGAGTAAGAATGAAAACTTATCTAGGTAAAATACTTAGCCCGATCAATCAGCTTCTATCTATGATCCCTGATTGGCTTATCAATCTTGCTATACGTCTAGTGATATTTAGGATCTTTTGGCTATCAGTACAGACAAAGATTACCGGCATAACCATTGCTGGCCAGCACTTTGCCTTTTGGAATGTCACTGACAGCACCTTTTTATTATTCGACTTTGAATACGGCATCCCATTCATTCCTAGTGAACTTGCTGCCTACCTAGGTACGTTTGGAGAATTTTTCTTAGCGCTAATGATATTATTGGGCTTTATGACACGTGTCGCGGCATTGGGGCTCTTCATAATGACCATGACGATTCAGTTCTTTGTTTACCCTGATGCATGGTGGAGTGTTCACGTCTATTGGACTTTGCTGTTAGTTTATATTATGCGTAACGGTGGCGGCTTCCTATCTGTAGATAATGTAATATTTAAGAAATAAGATAACAACAATACCCAATAAAAAGGTCGCTGCTGCGACCTTTTTTTGTTTACTGAGATTACTCGATACTAACCACTACACTCTATATTAATCACTACAATGCCTTCACTCTCAGGCAAGCACTGCCAACGAATATTGCAATCCAACAAGCTAATACCATACACTCTACCCGTCTCTCTACCAGCATCTGTCGCATGATAAGCGGGCCGAGGATCTTGTTGCAGTACTTCAACAATCAATTGCTTTACATCAACCTGTGTTTTTACAGCATATTGAATGCAAAAATCTTGCGCTTGCAAAGAAAAATGAACCGGCATGACAATAGGTTTTTCTTGCGCAAAACTATTCCTTGCTGCGGGTAAACTATCGACATAAGGCACGTAAGGTTTAATATCAACAATGGGCGTCCCATCCAACAGGTCTACACCAGAAAGGTGCAAGTAAAGCTGCTGATTTTCATTGCTAATGGCATCCAACTTGACCACTGACAAGCCCAAGTGATTGGGGCGAAAAGAAGAACGGGTAGCAAACACCCCCATTTTTTCATTGCCTCCCAGGCGAGGGGGCCTTACTTTAGGCTTCCATCCCTTATTTACATGCTGGTGAAAAATAAACGTTAACCAAATATGACTAACATTTTCTAAGCCAGACACAAAATCAGGATCATTAAAGGGGGTATTTAACACCAACATTCCCTTAGCGCTTGGCACCAATAAGGGCTGCCTAGGAATACCAAATTTTTCAGGGAAACAAGTCTTAATAATACCAATAGGCTCTATGGTATGAGATATCATGCTATGGTCTCTAACTAGTTAATTCGCCACTCGCTGCATTAATGGGGTCGCGATCATGATTCAGTAATGAATAGGACAACAATAAATTAAACCAATAGCTACAGCTGTTCAACCTGATAGCCTCGCCCACGCAACTGTTCTAAAATACCATCCTTCCCCGCTAAATGTAACGCCCCTACCAATACATACTCCACAGCTGGCGTAACCAACATCGCTTCAATTTGCGGCAACCATGCATTATTCCTTTGTACCAATAAAGTTTGATAAATATCAGGAAAATCCGCCATCCAAGGAATTAACGCGACTGCCATCAAGGCTTCATTATCGCCTTTTTTCCATGCTGATTTTAGTTGTAACATCGCAGAAGATAAATCTTGTAACTCATCAAGCGTATGCAAAACTAAACTATCTTCCTGCCCCTCCCCCATACTGCCTAAAAAATCCAATTGTTGCTCTATTGTCTCTAAAAACATGCGTGGCTTTTTATCTGCGATTGCCTGTTGATCATAAAACGCATCAACTCCCTGCCCCGATTGACCCAATCGTTGCAACTCATTAAGTGTCAGTAAAATTGTCAATATACCGGGTTTAAATTGATCAAGGCTACTAACATCACCACCTCGCTCCGACAAAAATTGAGTGAGTACGGCATAGGTCTCAGCTGACAACGCTTGTTTCAACGTAGAACCATCGCTATAAGTCGTTTTTTCAATGACAAGGCTCTGAGCTTCCGCCGTTTGCATTTGTGCAACATCTGCTTCAAACACCAAGACATCCGCTTGTTGATAAGCTTGATCAAACACCGAAGGTAGGGGGTAGTCCGAGGGGCTTAACACATGAATGGTGCCCCCTACAAATAAGCTTTGCTGCCCCTTACTGACCTTCCATACAGGACCAGAAGAAGCATCGGCCAGTATCGACAGAGAACACAAAACACACCACAAACCCGTGGTTATTGTAATGTTGAGCATTAGCTTTTTAATCGTTAGCATCTGGGGTCACCACATCAACTAGTTTGACAATCACCTTACCTGTAGCTTTTACTGCGCCCACCGTAACATCAACTGCAGTACTAGCAACGGCATCAACAACACTAATCGCCGTACAAGCACTCGTAGGAATAGTTAAAAAAGATACAAGTATAAGCGAGCGGAAGGTCATAAAATATCAACTGTCATTGTGTTAGTTAGAAAGTAAATGTGAATACTCGTGCGTACACCAAGGTATTCACGCCTAAAAATAACGCCTACATTATTCAATGGAACCTCACTAGGCAAATTTTGCTTTAACCTAAAAAAAGATAACACTAAAAATATCATTCTTTACTTTAAGACAGAAGCATTTATTACTTGCGAGCTATGGGGCGTTTAGATAGGCTATTACAGAAGATATTTACATTCAAAAAAGAACACCGTCTTCGCAGGTATGATCAAACACCGCGCTACCGTGAATACTTATTCACTAGCTTGTCATAAGTACCATCAGCTATCATTTTCGTCAAAACCGTATCAAACCTATCTCGCAATCCACTCAAGCCCCTCGCTTTTGAGAAAGCGATATAACTAGGCACACTCTGTACAGGAACATCCAGTTTTTTTACCTTGTCGAGCATACCCAACTTTTTAAATAATACTAACGCACTGTACTTATTTGAAATCAATACATCAAAGCGACCCGAAGCAAATTTCTTCGCATTTTGCTCTATATTCGTTGATTCCTCAATATTACTGAATACCCCTGCTTTTTTCGCCACATCAAAGACAGAGCCGTAACTAATGCCTCTCACAATACCAATACGCAAATCTTTTATTTGTGCAATGTCACCCGAAAACTGAATATCACTATCGGGGCTTACAAATAAGACGACTTCCTGCGGCATTAATACCGTTTTAGAATAATCCAAAAACTTCACCCTCTCGTCATTTTTATAGGCCGTAAATATCGCATCCGCATTGCCTTCTTTTACCATACTCAATGAGCGCGGCCATGCATTCACACTGATATCTGTGCTCAAATTAATACGACTAAAGGCTTCATTAACAATATCAACCACAATACCCGTAGTTTGCCCCTTATCGCTATATTGATAAGGAGGATATTCAAGCGTTACCAATTTCACTGGCTCTGCGGCCTGCGCAAGATGGATAGTACAAAAGGTGATTAAAAAAAGTGATGTTAGTTTACATTTCATGTATAGACCCTGAACCATAGAATAGAATATCTCCTTTTAGAATAGACGATATTTTTAAATCTGCGGAGTTAACTCAGCGAGACTCCTTTATTGAAATACTTTGGAGTGACGAGGTATAGACGCTTAACAAACTAAACCTTAAGCTTTCTCTGGCTTATAGCTAACCAATACCCGCACAGCACTCATCTCCAACTGACAATGCTGGCTAATCGCCTGTTCAATAGCGCTAAAACGCTGTTTTTGTCTATCAACATCCACCTCGCTAATCAGCGGGTTGCGCTGCTGTAGCTGCTCTAATCGGGCATGTTCAAAATGGCTACGCTGAGCAAGGTCCGCTAAGGACTGCTTAATGATGGATGCAAACTCACCCTCAGCAATAGCTTGCGCATTAGCCGCCAAGTCTTGAATATCTTGCTGATAATCCTTTACCACGGCTTTACGAATATTCTTCGCTGCGTTTTCTATCACTTTGGCAAGGGCTGCTTGCGGTAATACGCTGTCTAGGTTTTTAGGATTGTTTTTAGTCACCACCACTCTCACTAAGGAGTCGGTTAAAAAAGCATTCGCGGCTTTTGCCTGGGTGTCTTGTACCGTTAGGGTAAACACAGCCTCAACAAATAGTGTGCCCGCTTTTAAGGCTTTATTAGGTAATAAGGCAACGCTAGCAACACCCAACTCGGAGGTAGTAATTAGGTCGGTTAAGCCTTGCATTAAAGGATGATCCCAGGTGATAAACTGCACGTCTTCGCGTGCGGTCGCGGTAGTACGCTCAAACGTAATCTCGCAACCATCCATAGGAATCCCAGGTACTAGTGGCACTAGCATTTGGTCCGATGGGATCACACTATATCGACTGCTATCCAATGGTTCCATATGAATATTGAGTAAATCTGTTGCCGCGATCAACAAGGTTTTAGGGTTATGCTCCTCTTCAAAAGCGATGACCTTATCAAGCAATGCTGTCGCCTGTGGCTGGCGACAGCTATTCATTTCTAATAAACGATCACGACCATTTTGTAGCTGCTCTAATAGGCTTTTGGTGTGCTGCTTTACCTGCTCACCAATAGTAATAGGGTCCTCAACATATTCTACATACCATTGCTCATGTATCACGCCTGCCGCTGGATTGGTTTTTTCAATGCAGTTGAGAATGTCGTGATACCAATGTAAACGTAGCTCTGCCGCTGGGGTGGACAGACAGACATGAATGTTAATCGTGTGCTGCTGACCAATGCGATCTAAACGACCAATACGCTGCTCTAATACATCGGGGTGCTCAGGTAAATCCCAACAAATGAGGTGATTGCAAAACTGAAAATTGCGCCCTTCGCTACCAATTTCTGAGCACAACAACATAGGCGCGCCCTCGTCTTCATCGGCAAAATAAGCCGCTGCACGATCACGCTCAATTAACGACATGCCTTCATGAAAGATAGGACAATCAATACCGGTTTTACGGTATAGCCATTCACGTATCTCTAAAACATCGTCTTTATCGTGGGTAATAAACAGAATTTTTTCATTATTCGCCTGCTGAATAAATTGTGCCAACCACAGTAAATCTTGATTCGCTGGTTCACTATCGTTATCAATAACAGTATTATCAGTAACTGTATTATCAGTAACTGTGTGATCAGTGGTGTGTACGATTAATTTTCTTTGCGGAAAACCTTTCATTGCACTACGAGTATTACGAAACACCACTCGACCGGTACCATGACAATCCAACAATAGACCAATCAATTCTTCCGTATCGTTAACATGCTCTTGGAAATAACTGTCGGATAAATGCGGGAACAAGGCTTGTAATTTTTTCTGTAGTGCGACGGGAATTAAGGCACCCTGCGCTTCGCTATCCACTAACTGCGCCAGATCATCTGCCAGCGTTTCATAGTCAGCATACTGTTGCTGGAAATCGGTGAAATCATGGAAGCGACAAGGATCAAGCAACTGTAGGCGAGAGAAATGCTGCTCTAAGCCCATACGCTCGGGCGTCGCTGACAACAATAACAAATGCTGGCTTTCGCTACCGAGGGTGTGTAATGCCGCGCTGTTTGCAGTATCGCTCAGCAAGTCAAAATGGTGAGCCTCATCAACAATCACCATATCCCATGGCGACTCGGTGAACAATACATCGTCTTCCAGTGTGGTGTGTGCAGCAATAAACACATGCGCCTCACTAAGGTCAACGGCCTCGCCCCACATCACCGCATGAATATTAAAACAACGTACTAGCTCTACAAACCATTGCACTCGAAGCGCATCAGGCACCAGGATCAACACTCGTTGCACACGTTCTTGCAACAATAAGCGCTGTAATATCAATCCCGCTTCGATTGTTTTACCCAAACCGACTTCATCGGCTAAGAGAATACGTGTAGTCGCCAAACTAGTGGCCGTATCTGCCACATATAATTGATGTGGCGTTAAGGTAATACGCGCGCCTTGCAAACCGACCACATCAGAACGCCACCATTGATGATGGCCTTTGGCTAATTCAGCGCGCAAATCAAACCATTTGGGTTTGTCTAGTTGGCCCGCTAATAAACGTTTGACTGGATTATTGAAATCAACCGTGGCTGCTAAGCGAGTTTCTGGAATAGGTTCACCATCGGCGGTCAAATAAATCACTAAACCATTAACCGATTCCACTTGAGCAATCACATAACTATCCCCAGTGATCGTCTCAATAGTATCGCCTTGTGCAAATACCACACGCGTTAATGGCGAGTTTTCACAGGAGTAGCGACGACTTTCTTCAATGGCAGGAAAATCAAGGGTTAAACTACGTGCATCACACTGGGTAACAATGCCAAGACCAAGAGAGGAATCGGTATCCACCATCCAACGTTGGCCAATTTGAGGGGGTATCATGTATTGAGGTATTCCAGAAATTACAGGGGAGGTTAAATGTCGCGCATTGTACTGGTTGTGAAGAAAGCCTTCAAGCTACAAGCCTCAAGCTTCAAGCCTCAAAAAGAATTCGATTCAACGGAACTTTCTGTCAATTCCTATTCTAATTTCTTGTAGCTTGTAGCTTGTAGCTTGTAGCTTGTAGCTTGTAGCTTGTAGCTTGTAGCTTGTAGCTTGTAGCTTGTAGCTTGTTTTACATCACAGCAATTCTGTTTTTACCTTGCCGCAGCGTGCGCAGGCAGATTTGGTGATGAGTTTGCCTTGTTTAACATCAAACTGCTGTTTCGTGACTACTTTCCACTTATGAAAACCATCGCGACATAAAGAACTGCCTTTATGTTTTTCCCACAAACTTTTCTTTTTAAAAGGCAGTACATCGCCCATACGTTATATCCTGCATATGTAGGTTCTGATGATTCAGATCGTTTGCGTTAAGCAAGTAGCCGCACTACTAACGCTATATTGCGTTATCATTAAACGTATATATGAGCTTAACTGAGTCACCCTTATGTCTGAATTTGACCATATCCGCGCTACATTAGCCACTTTTACTCAAGAGCGAGAGTGGGATCAATTCCATTCTCCAAAGAACCTAGTCATGGCCTTAAGCGTTGAGGTCGCGGAATTAATGGAACATTTTCAATGGCTGACTGAGCAACAGTCGTCAAACTTAGGCGGTGACGCTGTTGAAGCTATTGCCGAGGAAATAGCCGATGTACAGGTCTATCTACTGATGCTGGCTGAAAAACTCAACATTGACATACTACAATCGGTGAACGCAAAAATCATCAAAAATGCCGCTAAATACCCCTCCGAGAAAGTCAAAGGTAAGGCACAAAAATACTCTGCATACACAAGAGACGATATTGCTGAAGACAAATAAAGCCCTGATCAACTTTATGCTTGAGCCTGGCTAACATCCTCTAATTAAACTGCTTACATAGCTCGACTAGTATTCTCCCCTGCGGGGCTATAAAATACCTGCCTTATTTCCCCCTTAAACCGCCATTACAAACGACATTACTCATGAATATCCGCACTCTATTATCTCAACATATTAGCCAAGCAATGCAAGCAATAGGCTTACCCGCTGAATGTCAGCCTATTGTCGCACCCAGTAAACGAGCGGGTTTTGGCGACTATCAGGCGAATGGAGCTATGGGGGCTGCAAAAATTGCGCGGGCGAAGCCACGAGATATTGCACAGAGTATTGTCGATCAATTGAATAGCGATGCAGAGTTTAAGCAACGGGTGAATAAGATCGACATTGCAGGTCCAGGGTTTATTAACTTAACGCTAAGCCCTGCATGGCTAGCTGCTGAAGTAGCCACGATTAATAGAGACCAGCATCTAGGTATTCGACCCGGTATTAAGAGCGCAGCGCCACAAACCATAGTAGTCGATTACTCCTCACCTAATCTTGCTAAAGAAATGCATGTTGGCCATTTACGTTCAACTATCATTGGTGATGCTATTGTGCGCACGCTAGCATTTCAAGGTCGCAATGTGATTCGCCAAAACCATGTAGGTGACTGGGGAACACAGTTCGGTATGTTGATTGCCGAATTAGAGGAACAATTACAAGAAGGTGAATCTGCCTCTTTAGCCTTAAAAGATTTAGAAGGGTTTTATCAAAGCGCTAAAAAACATTTTGATGAGTCTATAGCGTTTGCGGATAAAGCCCGCGAATATGTGGTGAAATTACAATCTGGTGACGCCAACATTTTACGTCTTTGGCAGCAATTTAGAAGCATTTCTCTTGATCACAGCCAAGACATCTACGATACATTAAACGTCACCTTAACGGCCGATGATGTTTACGGTGAGAGCGCCTACAACGATGATCTAGCGCCATTAGTTAGCGAGCTACAACAACAAGGTTTGGCGGTAGAAAGCCAAGGTGCTCAAGTGGTTTTCTTAGCAGAGATGGCAGATAAAGAAGGCAACCCTAGCCCAGTCATTATCCAAAAACAAGGCGGTGGTTTTTTATATGCCACCACGGATTTAGCCGCTTTACGCTACCGAGTGAAGTCACTCCAAGCAAAGCGTATTTTATACTTCATTGATGCTCGTCAGGCATTACATATGCAGCAGGTGTTTACCGTTGCCAGTAAGGCCGGCTTCGTTAATTCCAGCGTCAGCTTAGAGCACCATGCTTTTGGCACCATGATGGGAGCTGATGGTAAACCTTTTAAAACCAGAAGCGGCGGCACAGTAAAACTCGCAGATTTACTGACAGAAGCGGTTGAACGCGCGGAAAAAATTGTTGCAGAAAAGAATCCACACTTAAGCGCAGAAGAACGCAGCAGTATTGCCAAAAAAGTGGGTATCGGTGCAGTAAAATACGCCGATCTGTCGAAAACACGTACCAATGATTACATCTTCAACTGGGAAACCATGTTGAGCTTTGAAGGTAATACATCGCCTTATCTACAATATGCCTTTGCCCGCATTCAAAGTGTTTTCCGCAAGGCTGCGACCACTGCCGGAATTGATGTCAACACATTAGATGCGGATCTCATCTTATCCGCAGATGCTGAAATCGCATTATCTATAAAAACCTTACAATTTGCTGAAGTTATAGAGCAAGTGACTAAAGAAGCCTACCCGCATTTATTATGTCACTATCTTTACGATTTGGCGGGCTTATTTATGCGTTTTTACGAGCAATGCCCAATACTAAAAGAGGGCGTTGATGCAGACACTAGGAATAGTCGCTTACAACTATCCTTGGCGGTTGCAAGCACGCTGAATAAAGGCTTAGAGTTATTAGGCATTGAAACTATGGAAAAGATGTAGCGTCATCAAATGGGTTGGTGGTGAGCAATAATTTATAATGAGTGCCCATCCATAAAGGGCTCGTCGCGAGGGGGGATAAAAATGGTTAGATTTGTGCTACTAGACACTCACGTTTGCTTATCGCATACAACCACATCTAGAGGTGCAAAGATGAGCGTTTTTATTTTACCGCAGCAGAGCCTTATTTATGGATGAGCACTCATTAGATAAGACTTAACCTATCGTAGGCATCTCGAAGTCGAGCAATGGATTTTTCATCTTTATTCGCACAATAAATTGCCTCCAACAATGACATGTCTATTTTACTATGTAGTGCAATGGACTCTAACAGCCCCGCCTCCGCCACCTCCAAGAAATCTAAGATACTTCTCACCCCTGCTCGACGAATATTATGCACTTCATCTTTAAACTCTAAACATAATTTCGCTTGTGCCATCCAATCAACAATCACCCGTGGCGCAAAGGGGGTTTTGATAATGAGTTCAACCAAGCTGGAATGCGCAAGATTTTGTACATTATCAATACCTAATTCTGCGAGACGGGCCTTATGAAAACTCCCCACGCCTTCAATCATATCTAGAGACAAGGCATGAGCCATCTTAGTTTTCCTAGAAAAAATACTGCCCACTGAGTCTTGTAACCAACCCAACAAACGCTCGGGAAAAATACCCGTTAAAAACGCAATCACGGGTAAAGCGGTGGATAACTTATCGATTTCTGCATAGGTAAAATGACTGTAAATCAGAATCAAGAAAGAACTAAAGACTAAGCGTGTAGCCACACTATAGTAGGCGCCTGGAGGAAGGTCTAAGGTGACCATACGCCTGAAAATATATTGTATTGACCATACGTAAGCACCCAGAAAAGCAAATCCACAGGCCACCAAACTCGTCCGGAATGACATTTCCACCGCATTGCCCGAAGCTATATTCACCCACGCTACCGCTTTAAACAACACCAGCGCATTACCCGTTAATAAAATATAAAAACCTAAGCTGGAAAAAAGGGTGACAAATAATACCGGCAACAAATAATCGGAACCTTTATATTCCGTATCAACAACAAAAGAATCCACCTCAACACCATGCTCAGTTGAATCTAGTGATTTAAGAATCTTATCGAATTCTTTTTGTTTTTTAGGCAATCGGTAATGAAGAAAGGAAATCGCAGTTAACGGCATAAACACAACCATAACAGCAATACCTAAGGGCACCATCCAGTGCACCACATCTTCGCTCCCTCCAGCATCAAAAGTCAAGGGGAAGAACGCAAACAAAAACGCAAAAAAAACGCCTACTGCGAGGATAACATACACTAACAGGTTCAATGTCTTAGCACTATAAAATTGGCCACTGGGAGTTTGAGCCGCCAATAGCTCCACATCAGCAGAACTAGTTAGGGTTTTTTTACTGATGGTAGTCTGTTGCTTATCCATTGCTATATAGGCCCATTATTTTTGTTGCTTGGATTATATACACTAGATTGTGTATTGACCATGCGATTGTTTTCACTATAAAAACCTAGGAGGCTGTCCGACTTAACACTGTGCTACTGCGGGAAAGCAGGAACCCGCCATTTTTCACGGTCAATTTCGTTAACTAGAACGACTATTCGCCTTAATCGACTGCAAAAACTGACTAATTCCTGCTTTCCCTCGCTACGAACGGTTAAGTCCGACAGGCTCCTAGAGCTAAAAAAATATTCGTCACTGCGAAGAGTAGTATGGGATAATCGACGTTCTAATAGCGCACACCACATCACCCTACGAGCCGCTAGCGCTACATTCTACTGAGAGTTAATGATGCCAAATACTACCCCTTTAGCCATTGCCGTACTCACTATTTCCGACACCCGCAGTTCGGAAAATGATACTTCAGGTGACTTGTTAGTCCGTTGCATCAAGGAAGCACAGCATGCATTAATCGATCGCGCCTTAGTGAAAGATGATATTTACCAAATTCGTTCGGTAGTGTCTCAATGGGTGGCAAAAACAGAGGTCCAAGTCATCATCATTACCGGTGGAACTGGATTTTCAGGACGGGATAGCACGCCTGAAGCCGTAGAACCCTTATTTGATAAAACCATTCTTGGTTTTGGTGAACTATTTAGACAAGTCTCCTATGAGGAGATTGGCAGCTCAACCATTCAATCGCGCTGTATTGGCGGGCTCGCTAATAACACGTTGATTTTTTGCTTACCCGGGTCGAATAATGCGTGTTTAACAGGCTGGAATAGAATTTTAAAAGAACAATTAGATAGTCATCAGAAACCGTGCAATTTTGTAGGCTTACTGCAACGGTAACGATTCTCTCAACAAGGTAGTGAAATACGGAAATTATCCATAGAAATCTATCAATAGAACATCGCTAAAAACGTACTTTTTCCGCGATTGCTGCTTTGCCTCATAGCGCCTACTGTTGGCGACTCCATGCTCCCTGTGGTAAAGGGAGTTGTGTCATGTATGTCTTATACACTGAGGTTCTACGGTCAAGCGGCACCGAAGTCCGCGCGGTGCCTTCTCGCTTAGAAACGCCTACTGTTGGTGCACTCACGACCTCGGTGCCGCTGATGGTAAAAGGTCAATGCCGCCTTTCGACATCTTATTTTTTCGGTCTATCCCTGCAGCATCTAGCCTTTTAAAATCATCGCTAATGCTATGCAAGCGGTCGGTGATCGCTATTCATTCGGACTCGTTCCTAGGAGGCTGTCCGAGAATAGAAACCTACTGCGGAAAAGCGGATTTTGGCCAGATTTTCGTCGCTTAAGGGCGCCTACTGTTGGCAAATAGAACCACTATTCTCCTCAATTCATGAAAAAATCTAACTCAACACCGCTATCCCTCGCTACGGCCCCTATTCTCGGACAGCCTCCTAGCGTCCGCAATTTCTGTGTGAGCGACTAAGGTCATTAGCTTGATATGCTTACATATTTTATGCGTGTTCATAAAATGAAGGCCAACATTACCATTGGGTTTCTCACTGCAAAACGGTAAGATACTGGCACTGAACATTCGTCATCAACTGCCCTAACACCCTTATTATGATCACCATTAGCGCTGCTATTAAGACTTTATTAAGCCAAGTCATTCCCCTAGAAGAAACATTGACGGTCAACTTAAGCCATGCCTTAGGCTCTGTACTGGCAGAAGATATTATTGCTCCTATCAATGTGCCGCCTGCGGCTAATAGCGCTATGGATGGCTATGCCATTAACATACAAGACCTTAGCTCAGTCCCTAACAGCACGACTTTATTAGCTGTCAGCCAAACCATTGCTGCTGGTCATCCCGCTAGTGCCTTAACTGCGGGGACTGCAGCGCGTATTTTTACTGGAGGTGAAATCCCGCCAGGTGCGAATGCCGTCGTCATGCAAGAGCAATGTGTTATTCAAGACAGTACTCAAGGTAACACTGTCGAAGTGCCCTCAGCGATTCCATTGAATAATAATATCCGCCCTCAAGCGCAAGATATTCAACAAGGTGAATGCATAGTAAAACAAGGCCGACACATACAGCCGCAAGACCTTGGCTTACTCGCTTCGGTTGGTATTAGTCACCTAATGGTTTACCGCAAACTACGTGTTGCTATTTTATCGACGGGTGATGAGTTAGTTGAACCGGGCAAGCCTCTAACAGCGGGAAAAATTTATAATTCCAACCGTTATTTGCTGCAAGGATTTTTACAAAAGATGGGAATAGAAACCATTGACTGTGGTGATATTGAAGATACCGCAAGTGCGACTATTTCTGCATTAAAAGCCGCCGCTTCTGCCGACTGTATTATTTCTACTGGCGGAGTTTCTGTAGGCGATGAGGATCACGTTAAAGATGCCGTGATGCAACTGGGCGAATTGGGTGTTTGGCGCATTGCCATTAAGCCAGGAAAACCCGTCGCCTTTGGCTCTATTTTTAGCACCAGTAGTAGCAACAAAAAAACGCCTTTTATTGGTCTGCCGGGGAACCCTGCTGCCGTTTTTATTACTTTCTTATTATTAGCTCGGCCTTTTTTAATGCAGCTGCAACACCAAACTTATCAAGCGCCTAAAGGTACCTTCATTAAGGCTAATTTTTCTCATCAAGAAAACCCTAAGCGCCAGGAGTACCTACGCGCAAAAATAAATGATCAAGGTACGGTAGACATCTACAAGAACCAAAGTTCGGGTGTGTTATCCTCCATTTCATGGGCCGAAGGCTTGGTGCTAGTACCACCACAAACAGCGATAAACAGTGGTGATACGGTAGAATTTATTCGGTTTGTAGATTTATTCTAGTGGCAAGCTACACTTTTTATTTCTAGGGTACTTACTAGCAGGGTGCTTGAACCCGGTAGTATGTGAAGTTATTTTAATATAGTGGGGAATTGTTTAAAACCCTACATCCAATCACACGTCTCACCGTTTAATTAATAGAGTATAAAGATGAATAAACAAACTAATCTAGAAGCCGCCGCATTTCGTCGTTTATTAACACACTTAGACGAACGTAAAGATGTACAAAACATTGAGCTAATGAACCTTGCTGGATTTTGTCGTAACTGTTTGAGCAAATGGATGATGGCCGCCGCTGAAGAACAGGGCGAAGCACTTGATTATGATCAGGCTCGTGAAATGATTTATGGCATGCCTTATAGCGAGTGGAAAGATAAGCACCAGACACCCGCCACAGCCGAACAATTACAAAAAATGCAGCAGTAATAATGATTGGTGTTAAACAACTTTTTGTTTATCCCGTTAAATCGCTGCGTGGCTTTTCAGTCAACTCTGCCAAACTATTACCTCAAGGTTTAGAGCATGATCGACAGTGGATGATCATTAACGAGAGCAATGGTTTTGTCACTCAGCGTAAGTTTTCGGCAATGGTCTTAATCCATACTCAAATAGATAATGGTCAACTCATTCTTTCAAAACCCAGCAATCCCACATTAGCCCCATTGATCATCAAAAGTAAACATAGCCCCAAGGGCGATGCCTTTGATGCGCGTATATGGAAAGATACTTGTCAGGTTCTCGATGAAGGTGCAGCCGCTAGCGAGTGGTTGGGCAAGGCGTTGGATTACCCCACCCGCCTACGTTTAGTGCGCATGGCTGGCATACCACGCCCACAATCGAAAGCTGAATTATTAGGTGCTGACACACACACTTATTTTGCGGATGCCGCGCCGTTTTTAATCGCCAACACAGCGTCCTTAGATGCCGTTAACCAACAATTAATCACTGCACAGTTCTCAGCGGTACCTATGGAGCGCTTCCGCCCGAATATTGTTATCGACGGTATCGAAGCCTTTGCAGAGCATCAAATTACTCAGCTAGCGCACAAGGATTATCAGCTTAAGCACTGTTACCCTTGCCAACGCTGTATTATGCCTACCGTAGATATAGACTCCGGTGTTCGCCATCCACAACAACAGCCCTTTTCACTGATAACTGCCATCAATGCCATGCCAGACAATAAAAAAGCGCCAGCATTTGGGGAAAATGCGATTTTAGTTAAAGGCGAAGGTGAAATAATTACGGTGGGGGATTTGTTAGACGTTAGACAATGAGGGGGATTCTTACAAAACCTTCAACTACTAGCAGGGTGCTTGAAAAGAATACACTCCGTTTCAGGCCATCTGAGGCATGGATGCCGAAGCTGAGCGTATAGGGACATATTCACAGCGCGCCTGAAATGGAGTGTATTGTTTTCAAGTGACCCGGTAGTAAGCTACAATTTTTTAACTCTAGGCTAATTTTTTTCTTTTAAAGCATCTCGCATCTCACGTCTAACATCTCACCTATCACAACAACTCAATCTTAATCCAAATACTTTGCTCATCATCATCGGCAGTTTTTGTTGAATGGACTTTACGATTACTACCCAATTCAGGTCGATGAGAAAAGGTATTTCTTTCGCTGAGCTTTGACCATTGATTCATCGCTATATTGGTCATCGTTTCAATGGTGCTTGATAAGGCTATCGCCTCGGAGGAACGATTATCTCCGGACTTATTCACACTGGATTTATTCGATGCAGCAGTGACGACTTTGACGCTGAGTCGTGCCTGTTTTTTCCCTAGTAAAGTAACGCGCAAATGAATACCTGTTGGTACTTCAATCAATTCACTACGTGAACTATTGGCGACTTCACCAGCGGATGCTTGGGTGTTATTCGCCAACGCTAAAGCCGCTAAACTACTATCTTCATCGCCTTCCTCTACTACCTCAGGAACAATCTCAAGCGCATCATTATTCGCTATAATTTGCGTAACTGACGGTTCTTCTATAGGGGCATCAGGGTCGATAACCACCTCACTATTATTGGCATACTGGCCTTCTGCCACCGTTATTTTTCGCAAACCCTTTTCTGTCATAACGACCGTCTGACCTTCCAACGTAGTAATCGTTTGCTGATGATTAATATCCGTGTCTGTAGTGGCAAACTTTACCCCCTCTTTAGTCGGGTATTTACCTCGATAAACAGAGACTCTTAGCCTCTTCAACGGCTTATCCATACCCTTAATGATACTGACAATATTTTTCATCAACGCTGCAGGAGCACTCACTAAGACACGATTATTATCCACCGAAATACCACTACCTTCTGGCAAGAGCGGTAATAGGATAGCCTTTACCTCTACGGCATCACGGTGCTGTAAAGTGATACTTTTCAGTGAGTTGGCGTAATTATTGCCCGCAAAAATAACAAGCGTAAAAGCAATAATATACGCCAAAAAAGGGCTTTTCTTTCTCTTGTCAACAATACACATAAATCAATCGCTCTACATTTTAAGGGCACAACTTTACGGAATAAACCGGTTTATGACATCAACAGCGTTGCGACATAAACAATCCTTACATAGAGTATAGATGCTTATGCTCAACTATTTTATGTCGCTTAAGTACTAATCCAGCGAAAGAATAGGCAATTATCATATAAAAAGAAGAGATATTGACTAGATTTATAGGCATAAGTTCCTACACTAAATATAGGCGTGTCATATTTAAACACTTCCTCTGCAGATGAACACTAGGACCCTTATGAAAATTAACACCAAAATGATTCTTGGCGGTGGCTTACTAACCGTAATCCCTGTATTAATCAGTGGGTTTTTATTAGCGAATATTGCGATAAACAACGGCCGAGCATCGTTGGAAGAAAGTGCACAACAATCACTCATGGCTATTCGTGATATTACCGCATTAAAGGTCACTAGTTATATCCATACTATCGAGCAACAGGCCACTAGCCTTTCAGACAACTTAATGGTTATTGAAGCCATGGCTAGCTTGTCGCAAGGGTTTAATGAGCATTCTGCAAAACGTAGCGATGAAGATATTAACAATAATAGGCTTGCTCTAAAAAACTATTATGAACAGTCATTTAACACGACCTTTGCATCACAAAACAATAAACAATCTGCGCCTACCCGCGAATTAATTAATGCTCTAGACAAATCGACTATCGCATTGCAATACGATTTCATTAGTAATAATGAACACCCCTTGGGCAGCAAACATTTACACGATCAACCTCTAGATGAAACGTCTTATGCAGGAAATCATGCTAAATACCACCCAGTATTACGGAAATTTATTGAGCGCTTTGGTTACTACGACCTATTTTTAGTTAATCACAATAGCGGAAAAATAGTCTATTCAGTGCTTAAGGAGCTGGATTTTGCCACTTCATTAATTGATGGGCCTTATGCGCGTAGCGGTATCGGCCAAGCCTTCGCAATGGCAAATACAGCTAGCAATAAGGATTTTACTGGTGTAACTGATTTCGCGCCTTATCTACCCTCTTACAATGCGCCCGCTGCATTTATCTCAACCCCCATTTATTTTGAAAAAGCCAAGGTCGGTATTTTAATACTACAAATTCCAGTCGATACAATTAATGCCATTATGACCCACCAAGAAAACTGGGCAGAGATGGGTTTAGGACAATCAGGCGAAAGTTATTTAGTCGGTGCAGACTTCACTATGCGCAGTAATGGACGCTTTTTATTGGAAGATAAAGACAGCTACCTAGAACTGATGCGAGAAATAGATCTATCAGCATCCGCTATCGACACGATGCAAGCAAAAAATACGAGCATTGGTTTACAAACCGTCAACACCAAAGGAACGGAGGCAGCTCTAGAGGGGAAAAGTGGCGTTGATATTTTCCCTGATTATCGTGGCATCAATGTTTTATCAGCTTACAAGCCCATAAATATTGGCAATCTACAATGGGCATTAATCAGCCAGATTGACGCAACTGAAGCCTTTGCACCGGTAAAAACACTACGTGATGCTATTGTCAATAGAACCATTATCGTGTTTTTAGGTGCATTAATAATAGGGCCTTTCTTTGGCTGGCTGTTAGCTTCTTCCGTTAGTAAACCCATCAAGAATTTAACTCGAAAAATTCATAGTATGGCAGACGGCGAAGGTGATTATACCCAACGCATTACCGTTAACGGTAATACTGAGCTTGATGAACTCGCACGGTGGTTTAACACCTTCTTGAGCCACTTGGATGAAACTTTTTCTACATTAATTAAATCCACTATGCGCTTAGTGCCGATGTCAGAAGATTTGGCTCAGGGCAATACATTAGTGACCGATATGACTAACAAGCAAAACCAACAGATTAAAACCGTAGAGAGCCATTTAGAATCAGCCAAAAAATCTACCCTTAGTGTCAATGAAGCAACAGAAGCCATTACATTTAATAGTCAGCAAGGTGTCCATGCCGTTCACACTGGGCTAGATATGTTTACCAAAACACATCTGCAAATGCATCAACTTAAAGAAATCATTACCGAAACATCATCCTCTATTCACCAGCTAAAACAAGATAACGAAAGAATAGTCGATGTCATAACTGTGATTAATAGTATCGCTGACCAAACTAACTTACTCGCATTGAATGCCGCCATTGAAGCCGCACGGGCCGGTGAAGCGGGTCGTGGGTTTGCTGTAGTCGCTGATGAAGTGCGTGCATTAGCATCCCGAACTAGCGAAGCTACCCTGGAGGTATCCTCCATGATCGATGCCATTAAGTCTGGTACGGAGACGGTAGTCGAAGCTATGGATCGAGGACAACAATCGACTCTTGAATGTAGTGTGCAGGTCAATGACGCGAAAGAGATGCTCTCCTCTTTAGATGAAATTATCGGCAACATTAGTGATGCCGTCTCCAGCATTGGCGCAGCAGTAAAAGACCAAGGCGATAGTTTTTCTCAAGTATCCGATGACTTTCAGCAACTCGATGAGCAATTCAATCAATCCAAAGAGGCTAGTGCAGTCACTGTCCAAGTGGGTGAAGATATGAGTAAAATGAGCATGAAACTGCATGAAATGGTCAAACATTTTACACTCAGCGACGAAGAGTGGAGCACGGCACCGCGTAATAACATCCGCTTAGAGTTAGACAAAATCTGAACAATCAACGGGGGATCAACATAATTGATACGATAGATCCCCATTCGTAGAGTAAACAGCTTGGTTATTCTGCGCGTAAAAAGGTAAAATGATCCCCTAGCATTCTTCATAACTACCTGTTGTCGTCCTCTAATGATTCCAAGCTTAAAGACCATTTCTCCAACTCAAGAACGATATTTACACTTTATCGATACCCTCAAAACCTATGGTTTTGCTGGTGATCTATGCCCCGACTACGCAAACCGCACCGTACTGGCAACGGATAATTCGCTGTATCAAATACTACCGCAAGGCGTTATTTACCCTAAGACTGTGGACGATTTAGTCACCTTGGCAGAGCTGAGTAATATGCGCCAATTCCAGGATATTGTCTTAAGCCCTCGCGGTGGTGGTACGGGAACCAATGGCCAATCGTTAACCGATGGTTTAGTTGTCGATACCTCTAAGTATATGAACCAAATTTTAGAGATCAATGCCGAAGAACGCTGGGTTCGAGTACAGTGCGGTGTCGTTAAAGACCAACTCAACGCCGCCATTAAGCCTTATGGCTTATTTTTTGCGCCGGAGCTATCGACTAGTAACCGAGCCACTATTGGCGGCATGATTAATACCGATGCATCAGGCCAAGGCTCCTGTGCTTATGGTAAAACTCGTGACCATGTGCTTGCATTAAAGACCGTCTTACTCGATGGTAGTGTTCTAGACACATCGCCCATTAGTGATGCAATACTCACAGAAAAAAAACTACAATCCAATCGCGTAGGTCACATTCACACCATAGTGGATGATATTCATCAGCAACATCACGCACAAATAACGGCAAGCTTTCCTGCACTTAACCGCTGTTTAACCGGCTATGATCTTGCTCATATCCGTAACCAACAACAACAGTTTGACCTCAATAGCATTCTCTGTGGTAGTGAAGGTACTTTGGGATTTATTGCTGAAGCAAAGCTCAACTTATTAGCTATCCCCAAACACACCGCACTCATTAATTTACGCTACGAAAACTTTAATGCCGCCTTACGCGATGCGAAAGCTATTATGGCGGCCGGCCCAACATCGATAGAAACTATCGACTCCAAAGTGCTACAACTGGCTAAAGACGATATTATTTGGGATAGTGTTAGCATATTTTTCCCTGACGACGATCATGACGGGGAGACAGTACAGCTAGAAGGCATTAACTTTATTGAATACACCGCAGACTCTAGTGATGAGCTGCAACAAAAAATGCAACCATTACTGCATCAATTAAACCATACTGTAGATAATAGTTCTGACAATATTAGTATGGGTTACACCATTGCCTACAATGAAGAGGTGAATAAAATTTGGGGCATGCGTAAAAAATCCGTCGGTCTCTTAGGTAATATTCAAGGCGAAGCTCGCCCTATGCCCTTTGTGGAAGATACTGCGGTACCGCCAGAACACCTTGCTGACTTTATTGTCGAATTTCGTGCGTTATTAGACTCCTATGGTTTGCAATATGGCATGTTCGGCCACGTCGACGCTGGGGTATTACATGTACGTCCTATTCTCGATATGAAAGATCCCGAACAAGCGGCAATGATCCGCCCGATTACCGACAAGGTCGTTGAACTCACCCATAAATATGGCGGTTTACTTTGGGGAGAGCATGGCAAAGGTGTGCGCTCAGAATACTCGCCTAAGTTTTTTGGTGACTTATACCCTCAGCTACAAGCGATAAAGAAAGCCTTCGATCCACGCAATCAATTAAACCCGGGGAAAATTGCCACCCCTGCTGCCGATATTCCACTATTAAAAATTGATGAAGTCACTACTCGTGGTGAAGTAGACAGAAGCATCAAAGTAGAAAATTGGCAGGGCTATAGCGAAGGCATGTTTTGTAATGGTAATGGTACTTGTCATAACTGGAACCCAAATGATGCCATGTGCCCGTCATGGAAAGGCACACGTAAACGTACCCATACTCCAAAAGGTCGGGCATCGTTGATACGCGAATGGCTAAGACAATTAAGTGATAAAAACATTGATGCGGTATCGACAAGCCAGCGTTTACAACAGCAAGCATGGTATGAAACGCTAATCGCTTTTTTACCGCGAATAGCCAACAGTATTAAAAAGCACAAAGGCGAATACGATTTTTCCCATGAGGTACATGAATCGATGATGGCTTGCCTTGCTTGTAAATCTTGCGTAGGCCAATGCCCAGTCAAAGTGGATGTACCTGAATTCCGCTCGAAATTTTTAGAACTCTACTACAGCCGCTATTGTCGCCCACTGAAAGATTATTTTGTCGGTAGCTTAGAAATGATGCTGCCATTAGTGGCGAAAGCCCCGCGTGTCTATAATGCGGTAATGGGGGCTAAATGGGTGCAAAAATCATTAGCGAAAGTCGCCGGATTAAGTGATAGTCCCTTACTCAGTACGATTGAATTTGATAAGGAATTACAAAAATTAGGTGTACGCTATGCGGACATTGAAAACATCAACAATTTAACGGACAAAGAAAAAGCCTCTGCCGTTATTATTGTACAAGATGCCTTTACCCGTTTTTTTGAGACTCAATTTGTTCTCGATAGCATAACCTTATTACAGACATTAGGCTTTACCCCTTTAGTCTCTCCTTTCCTGCCGAACGGTAAACCCTTACATGTTCACGGTTTCAGAAAAACCTTTATCAATACGGCAATAAAAACCAGTGAAAAACTTAACCAACTAGCTAGCACAGGCATTCCACTAGTCGGCATCGAGCCTTCTATGACACTCGCCTACCGTGGCGAATATCAAAAAGCTACTGACAATACTTCAACCTCAGCTCCACCAGTGATGTTAATTCAGGAATGGCTAGCCACACAGACGACACAATTGGCACACTACTCATCTGAAATCACACACAGCTATAAACTCCTCGCCCACTGCACCGAAAAAACTAATGCTGCCGCCTCTATTAAAGACTGGCAGTCCGTTTTTAGCGCTTTAGGCCATCGACTGGAAATTGTAGAAGTAGGTTGCTGCGGTATGGCAGGGACTTATGGACATGAGACACAAAACTTAGAAACTTCAAAAAAGATTTATTCACTGTCTTGGGATCAAGTCGTTAATAATCCAGAGAATACAGGTTTATTAGTTGCTAGTGGATTTTCTTGTCGTAGCCAAATTAAACGTATAGATGGCGAAGCAGTGCCCAACCCCTTACAAATATTATTGAAACTTCAAACTGAAACCTACAAGTGAGCATGAAAACTATTATCCCCGCAGACTTATTGCAACTTCGTTATCAAACCCCTCAATCATGGGTAGATATGGTGCTCGGCGACTTTACCGCCTTTTTAAACGACCATGCCCAAGCAGAAAAAAAAGCCTCAGGTATGGCAATGTCGATGCTTTCTCACTATCCCGATAAACCAGAGCTGGTCAAAGCAATGATCGACCTTTGCATTGAAGAACTGGCGCATTTTCGCGAGGTGATTAAATTGATGCAGCTGCAGGGGCTAACATTAGGCAGTGATGAAAAAGACCCCTATGTGAATGCATTTAGACAACATATGCGTAATGGCACAGCGCTTTACTTGCTGGATCGATTATTGATTGCCGCCATTATTGAAGCAAGAGGCTGTGAGCGTTTTGGACTTATTGGGCAATATCATAGCGATCCCGAACTAAAAAAATTCTACCAACTGATCGCTGATTCCGAAGCTAAACACCATATGCTGTTTATTGATCTAGCGACACTCTACTTTGACACCGCCATTGTCGAAGAACGCCTAGATGAACTGCTGGACGCCGAAGCCACCATCGCTAAGCAACTGCCCATACGCGCGGCACTACATTGATATCACTTTACTAATAGCATCTAAATGAAGCCGCTATCAAACAGTAAATTTCAGCAAACGCTACAGCACTATTTATCCCGCTATGCTGAAGTAGAAGCATTCAATATTACCCCACACATTCCGACAAAAACATACACTCACTGCTTGGTCATCCCTGCCTTTAATGAAAGTGATGATTTTATTAAACGCATAATCAGTAGTCCTCTTGGGCACAGTGCCTTATTAATTATTGCAGTGATCAATCAACCCGATAACTACGAAAATACTCAGCTGAATCAACAACTGTGGCAGACGTTGATAACCCGTCACACCACTATAAATAAAAGTGATGGTCACCACTGGTTATCACTCGTGAGTTCAGATAATAAGTGCGCTACCGACTTATTACTCATTAATCGATTTCAGCAAAAGATTCCACACAAATATGGCGTAGGCTTAGCACGTAAGATTGGCACTGACATTGCCTGCCAGTTGATGGCCAAACACTGCCTGCTGCATCAATGGATGCATCACTCTGATGCAGACACTCACTTGCCCAATGATTATTTTTCCGCGCTAGATGCTGTTCTAGAAAAGCAGTTGTCTATAAGTGCCTCCACACACCCTATTCAGTATAGTGCAGCAGTTTACCCCTTCACACATATTGCCTCTGGCAATCAAACCATTGATACGGCCACCCGATACTATGAACAAGCATTGCACCACTATGTTGATGGCTTAACGCGCGCAGGGTCGCCCTATGCCTATCACACCCTAGGCAGCTGTATTGCCACTAGTGCATCTCACTATTGCCAAGCACGCGGCTTCCAAAAGAAAGCGGGAGGAGAAGATTTTTATCTACTCAGTAAGTTAGCTAAATTGGGGAGAATAGCTGAACTTCAGAGTACGCCCTTAGGCATTGATTCTCGACAATCTGAGCGCGTACCTTTTGGTACCGGCCCAGCAGTCGAAAAGATACTCGCCATGAATAACCCAGAGACGGAATACCGGTATTATCACCCGCAGTGCTTTACTGAACTCACCGTATTGCTAGATCATTTTCAGGAACTGTTTACTTATCGTAAAAAGACTAACCATAAGACTACCCCTATCACTCTTACACACTATGAACCGTGGCTAAAAGAATTAAGCCCAGCATTACAAGCGGTATTAATGACATTAAAAATTGATAGCCTATTCCGACATATTGACAAGCAAACCAACAGTCCAGAGCAATGCATACTGCATTGTCATTACTGGCTAGATGGTTTTAAAACACTCAAACTAATTCACTTACTAGAACCCAGCTACCCAAAACAAGCCTTAGCCGAAGCGATACTCTCAAACGATAAATTAACAATAATTAACATATAGCTTGCAGTTTCTTCCCGCCAGTATCACCCACTAAAAAGCTAAAATTAATGCTAAACTATTGCTATATCCGTAGCGATTGAGATTTAGGGGTGCATAGCACACTTCTTGTTATTCATAACGGCGTAGCTCCGCCTTACATAGAATGGCTATACTGGGTTGGCCGTTCTTACGCATCCTTGCGTCCACGGCACTTGTGCATCCATGTACGTCGTCGCGCCTTGTTATGAACAAAACTAAACGCACTCTACACACCTAAATCTCAAACGTTACGGGGATCTCAGAAAAAACAACAAAACACGGTGAATTGTGATAGCTAAACCTGCAAAAAGAAACCTATGGTCAACACTAAAATGGCCTTCATTATTGGTAAGCCTATGCATTTTTCTTAGTTTGATTTTTTATACGGTGTTATTAGTAGACTCCAGCGCCAAAAATGGGCGTTCATCGAAAATATATGCGCAATCGTTAATTGCTTCCATTAATCAGTTTGAGTACTTACCTGCCCTATTATCAACCGACACCCTTTATATCAACACCCTGCTCTCACCAAATCAGGATCATTTTAAAGCCAATCGAAAACTCAACTTCACCGCTAAACGAGCGGGTGCCGACGCCGTCTACATAATGGATATCAACGGCACCGTAATCGCCACTAGCAATTATAATTCAGACAATAGCTTTCTTAATAAAAACTATTCCTTTAGACCATATTTCAAGAATGCCATCGCCGAACGCGTGCGTCAATTTTATTATGCAAAAGGGGCAACTACCGGCATCCCTGGATTTTTCATTTCTGACCCTATCATTCATAAAGGCCAAGTCATTGGTGTCACAGTAGTTAAATTAAATATGGACTACTGGGAAGAGAACTGGCGGGATGCTCAAGATAATATTATTGCCGCTGATGAAAACAATGTCATTATTCTTAGCTCACAAGATCAATGGCGTTATAAATCCATTGGCAACTTATCTCCCAGCGTCATGAAAAATATAATTTTACAACAACAATTTTCTGGAAAAGAACACGAAAGTATTTACGAAAGAGTAATTGAGTTTAGTTTTTTTAAACAAATAAACATTACTTTTTGGCTGGTCGATAACGATCTATACCTAACCCATAACTTTCTCATCCCAGAAGTTAACTGGTCAATCTATTACTTAGTAAAGCATGAACGGCTTCTGCTCTACACACTGGCCTTTCTATTTATCCTAAGCACCTTCATTATCTCTGTAGTGTTGATTCGACGCGAGAGAAAGCATAAATTAGCTTCTATCGATAAGACTCGACAGTTAGAATTGATTCGCCAAGAAGAACTAAAAACAGTGATGGATAACATTCATGTAGGCGTCACACTTTTTTCTGAAAAGGGGGCGCTAGTTTCCATCAACGATCATGCCAAACACTTACTCTTTGACGGACAGCTACCTTACTCAGAAAAAACCATTTATATCGACGAACTGATCAGTATCGACATTAATCATCTACAAGATTTATTGCTTGATGACATAGCTTCACAAACTTACCACGAAGCTTACTCGTTAAAAGATGGCGAAAAAAATATCCCCGTCATGTTTGCATTAAGTAAAGTAATCGCAATGGATAATACGCTTTACTTAATGACTTTCATCAATATAAAGAGACGGAAATTGGCCGAGGATGAACTCGTTAGAATTAATAACTCACTTGAAGATATGGTCGAAGCAAGAACCCGAGAGCTACATAAAGCACAAGCCAAACTCATACAAAAGAACAAAGCCACTGCGTTGGGCAACATGGCCGCCACCATCGTACATGAATTAAGCCAACCCTTGTCGGCAATGAATAGCTCTATCGCCGCCGTTAACGCCAAAATTGAGAATGGCGACTGGACGGGGGCCGCGGAGTCCGCCAATCGACTCAATCCTCTTAGCAAAAAAATGTACAATGTGATTAAGTTATTAAAATTCTTCAGCTACAAAGACGCCGACACTAACAACATCATCAACATCGTTGAGGTGGTAGAACAGTCACTCGACGGCTTTAAAGATATATTTACTGAAAAAGGTATTGATTTCAGCTACACACCACCAACACTTAACACTGCAGACGCACCTATCCATGTGAGAGGTAACCCGCTCAAGTTCGAATTAGTGTTATCGAATATCGTCAAAAATGCCGTAGATGCCTCTGAGAAAAACACCACACCTAAAATTAATGTTATTATTGAAAGCAGCACTAACATTAATGCTAGTAGCGTGACAAACGGTACCGTGCTAATCACCATTAATGATAATGGGGGCGGTGTTGACAATAGTATTATGCAGAAATTATTCAGCCCTTACTTTACCACTAAAGAAGTCGGCAAAGGCTTAGGCTTAGGATTATCCATCACTTACGAAATCATCCAAGAATATGATGGTGATATTAGTGTAAGCAATACAGATGAAGGCGCTTGCTTTACTATTTCCCTGCCCATTTTTGATGATTCCAAGGATGAAAAGAACAATGCTAGTTCACCGATTAAAAACAAAAGAATAACAAATCATGGATAAAATTATTGACAACAAAAATATCACTATCATTCTTATTGATGATGATAAAGATATTCGCATTAGTACTGCCGACCTACTCTCTACTCGCTTCAAAAGAATAGAAAGTTATAGCTCACCTAAAAAAGTATTACCAAAAATAAGCGCCGAGTTACCCGCCATTATTCTTACTGACTTACGTATGCCGGATGATGACGGCTTAGAATTTGCTCAAAAAGTAAACGCCATAGACCCTCATCTCCCCGTTATATTAATGACTGGCTATGGTGACATTTCTACTGCCGTTGATGCTATGAAGCATGGCGTTTACGACTTCATCGAAAAACCTCTTGATAGTGAACGCTTAATGGATGCCATTGAGCGCGCCATTGAAAAGCGCCGCCTCACCTTATCACTACCAGAAACACAGGAAAAGCTATCCTATCAATCTAATATAGACAGCAAACTCATTGGTCATGGCACTGCCATGCAAAGCCTAAAGAAAAACATTATTGACTTTGCCCCCATGGACATCCCCATGGTCATCTATGGCGAAACCGGCACAGGCAAGGAATTAGTAGCTCATTGCTTACATGATTATAGCCCCAGACGAGAGCACGATTTTATCTTATTGAATTGCGCTGCCATTCCAGAAGAATTGGCCGAAGCTGAGCTATTTGGTTACGTCAAAGGTTCCTTTACCGATGCACCCTCCATGCATACAGGCAAGTTAGTACAAGCTGAAAACGGCACCCTTTTTCTTGACGAGATAGATAGCTTACCCCTGAGCACTCAAGCAAAACTGCTACTTGCCTTATCCAACAAAAGCATTACACCGATAGGCAGTAACGAACAGATACCCATTAATTGCCGAATAATATCTGCCACGAAAGAAGAACTACGCAGCAATAAAAATTTCCGCCAAGATCTTTTCTTTAGCCTCCAAGTCGCAGAACTCCGTGTTCCTCCACTACGTCATCGCGAAGAAGACATTGTCGAACTCTTTAATCACTTCGTCATGCAACATTGTGATAATTTAAAAATCGAATACAAACCACTGAACAATGATTCGCGTAAAAAACTATTGACCTATGAATGGCCAGGCAATATTAGAGAACTGATTAACATTGCTATTCGCTACGCATTAAAGAACTGCAATGACATTGATTACGCGATGAAAAATAATGAACTGGACGAATTCTACTCCAGCAGTGATCAATCATTAAAGGAACAAGTTGAAGCTTACGAAGAACTACTGATAAAGTTAAAACTAAGAGAACACAAAGGCAAGGTCTCTAAAGTATTAGACGAGTTGAAAATTGAACGCAGAACATTTAATCAGAAATTAAACCGTTATGGTATTAATACGGGAGATTATAAGGGACGCTGAAGCACAAATAGATATTTAAGCCATGCACTTACGTATTATCACCAATAAATAGTAATTTATTCAAATCAGTCATTTTTTTCTGCATTAGCTCATCATCCTGCTCTATACGAGATAAGATATAAGCTCCTTGAACTTGGATGACGATCAAATCACTCAAGGCCTGCGCTGACAAAGCCAGCGTGATCAACTGTTGAGCTTGCGCCTGCTTGATATTGCGCTGTAAAAATTGTCGGATCGATGCTAAGTAGCCTAGCAAATGCTTTGCTATCTGCTCATTTTTAGCCGTATTTTCATAGACAAACCGCCCCAAACGACAACCTTTTGCACCTCGCTGTCGCCGTGCAAGATATTGCTTAATTCGTGCAACTGGGTCCACATAAAGAGCTTCTATCTGTTCAATTTCGTCATCTACAGATTTTTTGATATTGGCCAATACGGTATCCATCAACGCAATTTTGCTTTTGAAGTGATAATAGAAACTACCCTGCCCCACACCACTTCTATCATAGATAGCCTGCGGGCTAGTGGACTCAAAGCCGCCCTCCAAAAACAATGCCGTCGCTGCCTCTAGCAAACGGTCACGGCCAGAACCCTTTGCTATACGTTTTTTATTCATAGTCATCCTCTCAGTATAAAGCACTTGACACGATTGTACCAATAGGTACACAATCCATTTGTACCAACTAGTACAAAAAAGCATTAGAACCCCGGAGACTAGACATGCTAAACATTTCAGCCAATCAGCATTTAAGCAAGGTAGCCATCCCCTTTTTCTTTATCGTATTATATGGGTCAGGTTTTGTCGGCACTAAATATGGCCTAGAATACGCCAACCCATTAAGTTTTTTAACTACACGATTTTTATTTGCAGCGCTGATCCTCATCGTTATTGGTTTGATTCTGTCAAAACCACATAAACATTCTATCCAAGAAATTACACATATCGCCGTTGCGGGTTTACTGACTGTTGGCGTGTTTTCTATTGGGGTATTTGTCTCTATTGACATGGGTTTATCGCCTTCCTTATCCGCTATGATTATTTCGCTACAGCCTATCCTAGTGGCCTTATTAGCCAGCAAAGTCGTTGGAGAAAAACTCAATCACAGACAATGGTTAGGCTTAGCTTTAGGCTTAATTGGCGTGTTGTTTGTTTTATCTAGAAATGTGGTACTTGACCAATTAGGCATACAATCTATTGCCATGTCAGTATTGGGATTATTAGGGTTAAGCCTTGGCAATCTATACCAAAAACGGTTTTGTAATGACATGAACCTCTTTATCGGTGGCGCAATTCAATCAGCAAGCGCTGGCCTTGCCTGTACATTTCTACTAGTAGTCTTTAGTGAATATGAAACATTGTGGTCACTACATTATATCTATGCACTATCTTATATGACCATAGGTGTTTCTATTGGGGCTCTCAGCCTACTCTACATCATGATTCGCTGCGGCTCCGTCAGTAAAGTCGCTAGTATTTTTTATCTAGTGCCTGTCGCAGCAGCATTTGTTTCTTATTTATTTTTTGATGAAAAGCTCAACGCTATCACGCTCATCGGGGTCGTCGTCGTGATGCTCGGAATTTCGTTAACCAATAAAGAATAATTAGTGATAATGTATGTGCGCAGGCGTACTAGTGGATTGCGGATGATGGTCTCTATGCTTAACTGCATTAAATAGCGTCCATACGCCAAAGACAATAATTAGCACCGCAAAGCCTTGCCGCACATGCACTTTTTTAACTAGCATCAATAAACGTTCCGCTAATAGACCACTCGCCATGACCGCCGGCAATGTACCCACAGCAAAAGCCAACATAATCAATACCGCATTGAAACTGTTAGTGGCGGTAGTCGCATATGCTAATGCGCTATAAATTAAGCCGCAGGGCAACCACCCCCAGATAAAACCTAAAAAGAATGCTTGGGGATAAGATTTCACCGGCAATAAAGTGCGACTTAATGGTTGTATATAGCGCCAAAGATGGCTACCTGCTTTTTCTAAATAAACTAAACCGCGCCACCAATTCGCTAAATATAAGCCCATAGCTATTAATAAAATACCGGCCACATAACGCATAAATTGCAACGCAAAATAATTTTGTAATTGATGAATTAGTTGATAGAACAGCCACGCAATCAATAAATAGCTAACAATACGCCCCACATTATAAGTCACGATAATCAAAAAACGCCGCACATAATTTTCCACTGAAATCGACATGCTCAACGCGCCAATAATACCGCCACACATACCAATACAATGGGCTCCCCCTAACAAACCAATAAAAAAAGCAACAGTTAGAGTCGGCCAATCGATCATTACTTATTTTCTCCAGCTTCTTTAATTTTTTGATTTATAGCGTTATCTTTTATATGCAGCGTAGGCTTAGGTTTAAGCTCATCATCAAACAATATTCGCTGTGCTTCTGTATCAAGATCATCGTACTGGCCATTATTGATAGCCCAAAACAATAACTTAAGGGCAACGACAACAATGACTAAAGCAAGGGGGATTAGTAGATAAAGGCTTTCCATATTTTTTCCATATTCATTTTATAAAATAAGTGAGACGTTAGATGTGAGACGCTTTAAAAGCTGAGTATAGCGAAGTAAAGCGTCTAACTTTTCACGTCTAACACCTAGGTCTCATGAAGAAGTCAATCATCGTTCTTTGCGTCAAGTTTACCCACACGCAATGCATTTAACACTACGATTAACGAGCTCAATGACATCCCGATAGCCGCCATGTAAGGTGGAATATGACCCGATGCTGCTAAGGGCAATGTCATCAAGTTATACAGTAAAGCCCATGTAATATTTTGTCGCATAATTGCTTTACAATGATGCGCAAGTTTAATGGCACGAAGCAATGCGTTTAAATCGCCGTTTAACAACACGGCGTCCGCATGGGTGCGCGTGAAATCAGATGCTGTCTCCATCGCCACTGAGACATCTGCCCCCGCTAATACAGGGACATCATTAATACCATCCCCTACCATTAATACGATCTGTTTTTCAGACGGTTGTTGAGACGGTTGCTGAGGTGATTGCTGTTGCTGCTGACGTAAATAATTTACTTTGTCTTCTGGTGTTGCACCCGCACGGTAGTCAATACCGCCTAACTGCGTCGCCATGTCGCTGACTACAAAAGCATTATCGCCACTTAATATTTCAACGTGAATATTTTTCTGCTGCAAAGCAGTGATAGCCTGCACAGCGGTTTTACGCAACGGATCGGATAACCGAATCCAAGCAATCGCCTGCACCTCTCTGGCTAATAATATCCATTGTCCTGCAGATGGCAAGGTCGCATAGACATCACTAATAAAACTCGGTTTACCGAGGCTGTAATAATGATATTCCCCACCAAAATGGATCATTCCCTGCACGCCAGCACCCGTGATTATTTGGCGTTCAGTCGCCTGATAACGCCCAGTGTGTTCAGCGAAGGCCGCAGCAATAGGATGGGTTGAACCTTGTTCTAAGGCTGCCGCCATAGACAGCACATCCTCTTCTGATAAGGCGTCATCAACAATAATCACCTCGATCACTTTAGGCTTGCCGTAAGTTAGGGTGCCGGTTTTATCAAAAATAACACGGTTAACCTGCGCCAGTGTTTCTATTACATGGCCTTTTACTATTAACAAACCACCCGCGCGCATAGCCGACAGTGTCGATGTCAACACAGTAGGTGTGGCTAGTGATAACGCACAGGGACAAGTCACTACCAAAACCGACAACGTAATCCATAAAGCAGCTTCTGGCTGGTAAAAATACCAAAAGGTGTAGACTCCACTAGCCGCCAACAATACTATTGCAACAAAGTAGCGTGCCACTTGGTTGGCAAGCTCCTGTATTTTTGGCTTATCTTGTTCTGCAAATGCGCTTAGCTTTTCAATCGCTGACAGACGAGTCTGTTGATTGACCGCCGTTGCCTTGACCAATAAACTACCATCCGTATTCACCGTACCCGCAATAACCTCAGCACCTTGTTGCTTATTAACAGGCTCTACTTCTCCTGTTAGCAAAGACTCAAGCACCGCACTAGCCCCTTCAATCACCTCACCATCACAGGGGATGGTATCCCCTGCCATAATCTGTACAAGATCACCGACCTGTAACTCTGCCAACACTACCATATCAATCTGCTGGTGATTTTGTTTATTCGCTCGCCGCGCTACCAGAGGTAATAATTGCGTGTAATGATTGGTCTGCTGATGGTTTTTATACCGAGTACGCATTTCAATATAACGTCCCAATAAAAGAAAAAAAGTAAACATTGAAACAGAATCAAAATACACCTCACCGGAACCCGAAAAGGTTGCCCATGCACTCGCTAAATACGCCAAAACAATCGCCAACGAAACGGGTACATCCATGGTTAAGTGCGCTTGTCTTAGGCTTTTCCACGCAGCAGACCAAAAAGGTTGAGCACTAAAGAGGACTACCGGTGTAGCCACTAATAGACTCACCCAGCGTAACAAGGTCAACCACTGAGCCTCCATACCCTGCAAAGCACCCGCATATAGAGCAATCGCCACCATACCCACTTGCATCATGCCGAAGGCAGCTACCGCTAAGCGCATTAAGGCGAGACGCTGATTGCGCTTGCGTTGCTGCTGTTGCTGGTGTTGCGTTAAGGGTTGCGGGCGATAGCCAATATGCGCGAGGGATGACATTAACGTACTGAGTTTGGTTTTGCTGCGATCCCATTGCAACAAACATTGATGCGTCGAGGCATTAACACTGACCTTCAGCACACCCTCTTTTGAGTATAAGTGTTTTTCAATTAACCACACGCAGGCTGCGCAGGTAATATCTTCCAGTAATAAATGCGCAGTGCTTTTATTGACCGACGCATGATTCTCGTGTTTGTCTTCGGTCTTCTTGTCACTCTTCTTTTCACTCTCATGATGCTCAACAAAGCCCGCTTGTATATCCTCACGATCATATAAACTAAACGAGTCTGCCATTTGCGTGGGGCGACGATTTAATTCTGAGCGGTATTGGTAAAATTGATCTAAGCCACCCTGATGAATCATCGTCGCTACTGCTTGACAACTAGGACAGCAAAATTCTCGGGGCTGTTGGGATATAATTTGTGTGTGTGCCTGTGGATGAATAACCGGAAGGCCGCAATGATAGCAAGTGACAGACGTCGCTTGTGCTTGATTGTTATCGGCCATAGTATTCATAACAGCTGCTTATAAAAGCTAAAAATAGTAGTTCTTGATTTTAGGTGATCGCGGGTGACACGCTGACTTACAACTTTACCGCCAAACGCGCCGAGCTTGTTTGCGCGAAATCAATTTCTCCGCGTAACCTCCACCGTTTGTTATCCTCTACTGACGAGCGATCAACACTAGCAGCAACATTCTGTGAAATGGGATGTAAACGTAAATACCAACGATAAGACAAGACGCGATCAAGCTCGACTTGATATTGTCCTTGAGCAATATGCTTAAGTTGAACTTGATGATCAAGCGCTTGATCTGATGGGTGACTGAATTCAAGCGTTAATAGATCCGGGAAAATTTTTTCTACACCCAGCTCTTCTACAGAACCCTCTTTTCCAGTACGCAAGGTCACCGTCAACTCAGCAATACTTTGATCGAACGCTATATCTGCTGTTAGCTGAAGCCGAGCAGCAGCCAAATCTTCATCAAGACGCATATTAATCATACGTCCCTCTTTATAATAATTATCCACCACGCGATCATCCGCTCCAATCACCGCTAAGGAAATCGTAAAGCTAGAAACGATTACCACCACGATTAGGGGAGCTAAAATAAACCACGCCCAGAACTCCCGATACCATGGCCGGGGAACAAATGGTTTTGTCACTACTGCATGTGGGGATAATGTATCTGTAGTCTTCGATTGATTGGTCGATGGTTGCATTAACATTCTCATTAGCTAAGCAGCGATAAATTTATTACTGCATTAAATAGTCTCGCGGCATAAAAATTTGGCGTCGGCATTTATGCATTAGTCCAACCAAATAAGGTTAGCCATTCGGCCAGTCACACCCTCTCGACGATAAGAGAAAAAAAAATCTGGCTCAGAATAAGTACAATGTTTGGCCCCATAAATAGCGGATACCCCCTCATGATTAAGCGTAGCTCGTGCAAGACCGTATAAATCTCCCATCCATTTGGAGGGCTCAATAGAAGGGATAAAATACTGCGCAAAAGAAGGGTTTTTTTGTACGAAAGCCACTCTCACCTCATCACCCACAATAAATGCTTGCTGACTAATAGCCGGCCCCAAATACGCCATGACTTGCTGCCCATCATCAAAATGCGCCAGCGTATTTTCTAACACTCCGTCCAGTAAACCCCTCCAACCCGCATGAGCAATAGCGACTTGATGGCCCTGTGGGTCACAAAAAAATACCGGTAAGCAATCGGCAGTCATAATACAACAGACTTGGCCAGTCTGACGACTAAAACAAGCATCTGCTTGCCAATCACTTTTAGTGAAAGGACGGATTAAAGGCAACTCAATGACCTTCGTACTATGCACCTGCTGCAGCCATGGAATCTGCCGCTGACCAATAGCATGAGCTAACTGTTGTCGATTGGCAATGACGGATGTATCCGTATCACCCACATGATCACCTAAGTTAAAACTACTATAGGGCGCTAAACTCTGCCCTCCCATACGCAAGGTGTAACAAGCATTGACGTTGTTCGGAGCAGGCCAATCTAAATAGTGGATGTTATGCATATTCAGCTAGCGCACTTAATAATAACTGCATATCTTCAGGTAACTCAGACTCCCATTGCATAGTGTCGCCAGAATAGGGGTGAACCAACGTTAATTTTTTAGCGTGCAAGGCCTGGCGCCTAAACACTGTTAACGCGGCTTTTAACTCGTCAGCCGTACCCGCCACCCAACGCTGACGAGTAAGGTAAACAGGGTCGCCCAACAAAGGATGCTTGATATGTGCCAAATGCACTCGAATCTGATGCGTACGGCCAGTCTCTAATTGGCAAGCGATGTGCGTATAACCAGAAAAACGTTTCACTAAGCGATAATGCGTTACCGCTTCCTTCCCTGATTGAGAGCCTGCTTGCGCTTTTGGGCCGCGCTCAACTACGGCCATTTTAATCCGCTGAGTCGGGTGACGACCAATAGGTTTGTCAATCACTCCTCCTCCCGTTAGCTCTCCCATCACTAGCGCTTCATATTCACGCCCCAAACTACGATCTTGGAGTTGCTGTACGAGACTAGTGTGCGCTAGCAATGAGCGCGCGACCACCATCAAGCCGGTAGTATCTTTATCGATACGATGCACGATACCCGCTCGCGGCAATAGGGCTAACTCGGGATAACGATAGAGAAGTCCATTCAGCAGTGTGCCGTCAGGCATACCGGCCCCAGGGTGAACCACTAAGCCGCCTGGCTTATTGATCACAATAATATGCTCATCACTGTAGACCTCATTAATCGCAATCTCTTGAGGCTGCCAGCGCTCCTCCTCTTCTAGAACAACCGTTAAGCTAATGGTTTCACCCCCTAGCAATTTATCTTTAGGGCGGCGTGACTCCCCATCCACTGTAATAGCAGATTGTTTAATCCACTCTTGAATACGCGCGCGTGAATAGCTATCAAATAATACGGTAGCCACTTGATCTAAACGTTTCCCAGAGTACTCAGTGGAAACAAGGTGTTCTTCTTCTATTGATTTGCTCATAAGAGGGTATAATCGCCGTGACGTGTTGGTATTCGGTTATACACTGTGGTTAAATAGCTGATTAATGTCAATTACGATTTCGACTACAGCCTAATTTTTAACACTATTTAACCCACTTTATCTATTGGTCTTATGATTTCTCCTATGATTTTCACATCACACCTAAAGCTTTATTCTATTCTCTCACGCTGTACGTTAACACTCGGTTTATTGATGAGCCTACTACTCATTGGCTGCAGCGCAAAAGGGATAAAAAAGATTGATTTTTCTAGTAAATCTAGCGAATCAACATTATACCAACAAGCACAAAAAGATCTCGAACGAGGCAATTTTGCAGACGCTATTGAACTCCTGCAAACAATGGAAAAAAAACATCCCTTTGGCGAATACTCAAAATCAGCACAATTATCATTAATCTACGCCCATCACGGTTTTGGTGAGCCCGAATCTGCCAGCGCTGCTGCCAATCGTTTTATTCGCTTGCACCCACAACACCGCCATGTTGATTACGCTTTTTATATGAAAGGCTTGATCGTTTTCCCTAATGCCAAAACCTTCTTCCAGAGAGCACTTGATGTTGATTTAAGTAAGCGTGACATTAACGAGGCAAGAATTGCCTTTAATTACTTTTCCACCTTAAGTAAACGCTTTCCTGATAGTGAATACACACCGGATGCACTCAAGCGTATGGAGTTTTTACGTAATTTACTCGCTCGCCATGAAATTCACGTAGCCAATTACTATTTTCAACGTAAAGCCTATCTGGCCGCGACTAATCGTGGGCGCTATGTAGTGGAAAACTTTCAACGAGCACCGGCTATTCCTGATGCCCTAGCGGTAATGGCACAAGGCTACCACGAGATGAAAATGCACGACCTAGCTGCCGACAGTATTGATGCTCTGCGGACTAATTACCCTGATTATCCCGCACTAAATAAAGATGGCAGCTTTAATTTCAGCTATAACACGAGAAAAATCAATACTTGGGTTGACACTATCACTCTCGGTTTACTGCCAAGCTCCAAACCTCCAGGCTTCGATAACGAATCGCTGTATAATAATGCTATCAAATAGTGCGACTTACGCCGACCTCGACAGTTATAGATACTTAACAATATAAGTGTCTATGATTTCTAAATACCCAACTTCCAACCATTTGTAATCGGGTAACGGCGATCACGACCAAAACCTCTTTCTGAAATGCGGACCCCTACTGGTGCTTGGCGTCGCTTATATTCATTAAGATCAACCAAACGCAGTACCCGATGCACCGTCTCCCTATCAAATCCAGCCGCTACAATAGTATCCGCACTGTGATCCTGCTCGATATAACGCTCTAAAATTTGGTCTAATACCTCATAGGGGGGTAAGTTATCCTCATCTTTTTGATCTGGAGCCAACTCTGCAGATGGTGGACGGTCTATCACCGACCGAGGAATAACTTCTTCTCCCAAAGTATTACGACCCTCTTTATTGCGGTACTCTTTATTGCCGTACTCTCTATTTCGATATTCTGCCAACTGAAATACCAGCGTTTTAGGCACATCTTTTAAGGCGTCAAAGCCGCCCGCCATATCACCATATAAGGTTGAATAACCTACCGCCAGCTCACTTTTATTACCGGTTGTTAACACCAAAGAACCGGTTTTATTAGATATTGCCATCAGCAACACGCCCCTACAGCGAGCCTGTAAATTTTGCTCTGTAATATCGACCTCTAAACCCTCAAACTGCCCCTCTAAACTCGCCATAAAGGCTTTATACATAGGCTCAATAGCAATAATGTCATACTTGACACCCAACCGCTGAGCCTGATCAGCCGCCGCATCGCGACTGAGCTGTGAGGTATATAAAAAAGGCATCATTACGGCTTGCACACTTTCTGCACCCAAAGCATCTACGGCAATAGCTAAGGTTAGTGCAGAATCAATACCTCCAGATAAACCCAACACAACACGCTTAAAATGGTTTTTATTGACATAATCGCGCAAACCCACGACTAAAGCCTGATAAATAAGTCCAATACCTGAGCAGTGCTCACGCATTGCCGAAGCCGTGGGCAATATTTTAAGCGCTTCGTCGTCTTGACCTATCTGGCACTGCACAAGAAACAAGCCTTCCTCATATAAGGGGGCCTGAACCTGGCAATCACCTTGAGCATCTACAGCAAACGATCCACCATCAAAGACCAGCTCATCTTGCCCACCCACCTGATTAACATAAACAATCGGCATATTGCCTTGCTGAGCTTGTCGAGATAATAACTGCAATCGTTGTTGATGTTTTTTATAATGAAAAGGCGATGCATTAATATTGATCAATAGCTGAGCACCCCGCTCTTGCGCTTGCAGTAATGGCTCATCGTGCCAAATATCTTCACAGATACTTAACGCTGTCGGCACGCCTTTAAGATCAAACACACACGCAGAAGTGCCTGCGGTAAAATAACGCTTTTCATCAAACACCTGATAATTAGGTAATTCCTGCTTTGCATATTCTGCAACCCATTGCTGCTGACGTAATACACCTGCCATATTATATTGAATATCCCCCACACGTTTCGGATAGCCTACAATCAACAGCGCCGAAAATACCTGCTGGGATAATCGCAATAACGCCGCTGTAATACGCGAATGCATGCTATCTCGCAATAATAAATCTTCGGGTGGATAGCCACACAAGCTCAACTCAGGAAACACCACCACATCCGCTTGATGCTTATTTTGTGACGTAATCATCACCTGTATCAGCTTCTCGGTGTTGCCCTCAATATCCCCTACCAGAGGGTTAATTTGTGCCATCACAATATTAATTAGCGACATACTAACGACTTACTCCAATTCATCTATAAAAAAATTTTTCCGAGCATGAAAAGCGGAAAAACAACAGAAAACTAAAACCCTATTTGGGCAAAACAAGCTTGTTTATTGCGCTACAATAAGGTTTTAATTCTAGAAACACCAAAAAAATATCAACGTTGAACACAAAGCGATAAATAAACACCTATAATAACGAACCATAACAATAAAAGGAAAGTACTGTTGGTAAATACTTCGTCCAATATTGCAAACAGCTATTTAATACACCACCATCGCCGTTTATTTAGCGTTTACATTTACTATCGCCTCGGTATGAGTGTATTACTAGGGGCTTTATTTCTATCTGGCTTAGGCCAAAGCTTTTTAGGCATCAATCAACCAACCGCTTTTTTGGCTACCAGTTACGTCTATATCGGCTTTTGTAGCCTATCATTACTACTCTATTTATTAGATATGGTAACGACTAAAGCCAAACATATCTTATTTCTCCTACTGGTAGATTTTGTTGCGCTGACATTAATGATTTACAGCAGCAACCATGCTATAGGAGGCTTAGGCTATCTTTTACTTATCCCGATGGCGATTGGCAGCACCTTCCTAAATGGGAAAACTAGCGTCGCTTTGGCCGCATTTTCCTCCTTATTAATTATGTCTACGAGTATATTCCATTCACTAGACAGTAATGAGATCAATACTCAATCCCTATTTACTGCGGGCATTACCGGTATCGTTTTATTTATTACCGCCATCGCCTTTCGGCTGCTAACAAAGAAAATACAAAGTAATGAATATCTCATACAACAACAAATTGAACATACTTATTATATACAAAATATTGCCCAACGCATTATTGAAACTATTCAAGCAGGTATTGTTGTTATCGACTCCAGTCTTAACATATTATTCATAAACCAAACTGCACAAGAACTGCTATCGGGAAGAAATGATTTTCGTTCATTAAAAGACATTGAGATCCTATACCGGATATTACTGAAATGGAAAACACACAAAACTAGCCCCGAGACCATAGCGATTAACCTTGGCATCAATCATAATATAAAAATTAGTTTTACATTATTAACAGAAGACAACATAACCTCTCTGATGCTATTTATAGAAGATGAACGCAGCCTTAAGAAAGAAGCGCAGCAATTAAAACTAGCCTCACTGGGCAGGCTAACCTCCAGTATTGCCCATGAAATTCGCAACCCTTTAAGCGCGATCAATCATGCCAGCCAACTACTAGATGAATCCGAACATATTCAGCGTGGCGATCAAGAACTATTAAGCATCATACAAATGAACGCCCAACGTATTGACCAAACGATCAATAACATTTTGCAATTTTCTCAACGCAAGAAGGCTAACTCAGAAGCGATCAACATTAATCAATGGCTGGAAAAATTCAGTGAAAATTATCAATTACACAGCAAATCAAATATAATATTCAACACTCAGCATAAAAAAATTTACTGTAAAATGGACCCTCATCACTTACAACAAATTATCACCAACTTAGTCGATAATGGTTTACGGCATAGCAATAAAGACGGTGCAGAAAATTTTATCACTATCGAAAC